>CAIVTL010000049.1 GCA_903908785.1 Caldifarciminota bacterium
GACACACGTGCCGACGCCGGTCGCGACACAGGTCAGCATGCGTTCAGACGAACACCGACGTATACTTCGAGAGACACAACGCCCGCTCGGAGCGGGAAATTCCAAACTCCAAACCCCAAATCCCAAACCCCGTGCGGATGGCGGAAAGCGGTCAGCGGACGGCGAGAGGCGCGAGGCGAGAAGCGAGAGACGGAAAGCGAGTTGCGCGTTGCGCGTTACGAGAGACGGGCGCGGGAAATCCCAAGCTCCAAACCCTAAATCCCAAACAATCCCCAATGTCTCAAGAACTCAAACTCAGAACCTTCGTGTCCTGGTGTCCCTGCTTGCACTTTGCCATTTCCCCTTTCCCCTTCGCATCTTGGCAGTTCACTTCATTCCCGATTGCCGTCTGCCCGGCGGCTCTTGGCTTGGGCTTGAGCCTGCGCTTGTATGTCCGCACCTGCGCATGCGACACCCCCGGAATCCTCGAATCCCCGTTTTCTTCTGCTATAATACCCGTCATGGTCGTCATCGTCGGCCGGCCCAATACCGGCAAGTCTACCCTTTTCAACCGCCTGGTCGGCGGCCGCGTCGCCATTACCCTGCAGGAGCCGGGCATCACCCGCGACCGCATCATCCGCGACGTGGAGTGGCTGGGCCGCCGGTTCAAGGTCGTCGACACCGGCGGGCTCATCCCGAACTCGAAGGTCGAGATGAACCGCGAGGTGGAGCGCCAGGTGCAGATTGCGTTAGACGAAGCCAAGGTCATCGTCCTTGTGGTTGACGGCTCGGCCGGGCTGCAGCCGCTGGACGAGGAAATCGCCGCGCGCCTGCGTCGGGCCGGCCGCGAGTTCATCGTCGCGGCCAACAAGCTCGACATCAAGCGCGAGTTCGAGGAAGCGGATTTCCACCGGCTCGGCGCGACTGTGCTGCTGCCGATTTCAGCCGAGCTTGGCCTCGGCGTTGACGACCTGCTCGACGCGGTGCTGGCCCGGCTGCCGGATAGACCGCGGAAGCATGCGGCCGATGTTCTCTCGCTCACAATCGTCGGCCGTCCGAATGTCGGCAAGTCCTCGCTGATGAACTACCTGCTCGGCCACGCCCGAGCTATTGTCACGGCCACGCCCGGCACGACCCGCGACGTCATCGAGGAGTCATTCGAGCTTGAGGGCAAGGCCTACCGCCTGCTCGACACCGCCGGCATCCGCCGCAAACCACGGGTGAGCGAGCCGGTAGAGTACTATTCCGTCACTCGCGCGATTGAGCAGATAAAACACTGCGACGTCGCGCTGGTGATGTTCGACGCATTCGACGGCCCGACCAACCAGGACAAGCGCATCATCAACCTCGTCGAGGAACGCAGCCGGGGACTGATTGTCGTCGCCAACAAGATGGATACCGTGCCGGAGAACCTCAAGGACAAGGTGCGTGACTGGGTGAAGAAGGAACTGCAGTTCACCGACTACGCGCCGGTCATGTATACCTCGGTGCTGGAAGGCCTGGGCGTCACCGAGACCGTGCACGAGGCCCGCCGGGTCTGGGAAGGCGGCGGCCGGCAGGTGTCCACGGCCCAACTCCGGGCCGCGGTCTTCCCGGCCCTTGAGAAGAACCCACCCCGGTTCGACTGCCGCATCCTCGCCATCAGCCAGGTCGGCACGCGGCCGCCGACGTTCCGCCTGCGCGTTAGCCGGCCCGACGCCGTCACGCCAGTCTACCAGCGTTTCGTCGTCTCGGAAATCCGCGGCCGGTTCAAGTTCCCCGGGTACCCGGTGCGAATCAGGGTCACACGCTGAGCACCGGACACGGATAATGCAGAAGTCAGAATGCAGAAACCAGAATTCAGAATTGGGACCGAAGTGACCGACCACGGATCAACACAGATGAACACAGATTCCCGTTTTGCCCGAACCCTGGAACCCCTGCACTGTCCGACAGGGGCCGCAGCGGCCAACCCTTGAACCCGAGTTCCAAGCGCCGCTTGAATCCCGCCTGGCCGATTGCCGGCGCGGTTGTCGCCTTCATCGCCATCGCCGCATTCTACCTGCTCGGCCCGCGCTCGCGACACGCGGCTCCCACCGCGCTTCAGCCGACCCCAACCGGCTCAGTGAATATTCTCATTATCGGCAAGGACGCGCGCGCGGTCGGCCCGGTCGTAAACGAAGGCCGGCAGCGGAACCGGCGCGAGAACGAGTCCCATTCCGACATCATCATCGTCTGCCACGTCAACTTCGGGATACCCGCAGTCAACCTGGTGGCGATTCCCCGCGACCTGCTGGTCGAAGTGCCGGGCATCACCGCCGCCGCCTCGAACACCGACTTCACCCACATGGAGAAAATCACTCACACCTATGCCATCGGCGGCGACAAGCTGCTGCGCAAGACCGTCACCAACCTGCTCGGCATCCCGATTCACCGCTCCATCGCATTTGACTTCGACTCCTTCCGCATGGCCTTTGACCTGCTCCGGCCGTTTGTCGGCCGGCTGCGCGTCGGCGGCGTGAACCTGACCGAACGCGACCAGGCCCTGAAGTTCGCCCGCAAGCGCTACGGCCTGAAGTACGATGATGCCGACCGCTGCCGGAACGCGCTCTCGCTCGTCCGCGGCATCATGATTCGGGCGTGGTGGCTTGCCGGCACGCGCCTCGGCGACATGATTCTAGGACGGATGCTTGCCATCGTGGGCACGGACACCGACCTGACCACGGACGAGATTCACCAGATAGCAGACGGCCTGCGCGGAGTCGGGTTCAGCCCGGCGTGGACCAAGACCGCGGTGCTCGTGAGTGAGGGCGCCGAGGTCACGCTGTCGCGCTACAATCAGACGCTCTCCTGCTATTTACCCGTCTACCGGGAAATCGAGAAGCAGGTTGACCGGTTCCTGCTGGACAAGAAGGAAGTCCAGGCCCTTGATTTCATGCGCCAGGAACCGTTCCGCGTCCCGGGCTATTTCGACTCAAGCTACGTCACGCCGGTCGACACGCTCGATTCAATCCCGCCGCTGCCGTTCGACACGACCGGCCTCGACACCCAGGTCAAGTCAACGAGGCTGAAGGAGTTGGGTACAGCCAAAGTACGTACCCCGGCCCGCCCGGCCGAGACTACGGCTGCAGATTCTGTCGGGAAACGCTGACTAGGCGACCGGCCGTCCGCCGGTCATCTCTCTTACGCTATTCCTGAAGGCGCTTGTGCCATCATCGAGCTTCGCAAGCTCACCGCCACCGAGCGCGAGTTCAGGTCTGCCGCCACCGCCGCCGCCCATCGCGGCGCTGATTGCCTTGGCCAGCTTTCCCGCTGGGGCGGTCTTTTGCAGGTCTGGGCTAACGAACACGACGTAGTTGACCCGGGCGACGTCCCCGCACGTCAGCAGCCCGGCGTAGCGTTCCTTCAGAATCTCTCGCACGCGGTCCGCCACGAGCCGCAATTCCGCGCTCTCGAACTTCGGGAAGTGAGCGACGACCACCCTGACTCCGCCAATGTCCTCGGGCGCTGCCGCCAGTTCGTCGCCCGCTCCCCTCGCAACCTGGGCTGACAGGCCCGCGAGTTTCGCTTCCAGCCGCTTCATCTCCTCGGCCAGGCTATCGACCTTCTTGACCAGCACGTCCTCGCTGACGCCGAGCTTCTCCTGCAACCGGTCAATCGTCTGCCGCTCGGACATCACCCGCTCCAGCGCCGCTTTGCCGACCAGTGCCTCAATCCGCCGGATGCCCGCGGCCACACCGGTCTCTGAAGTAATCCTGAACATGCCGATCTGGCCGGTGCTCCTCAGGTGCGTGCCGCCGCACAGCTCCATCGAGAAGTCGGCGACCTTCACGACCGTCACCTTCTCGCCGTACTGGTCGCCGAAGAACGCCAGCGCGCCCATTCCCTTCGCGTCGTCGAGCGGCGTGTTGCGGAAGGCCTGCACCGGCTGGTCGGCAACGACCTGCTCGTACACCATCCGTTCGACCATGTGAATCTGCTCCGCGGTCATCGGCTCGAACGCGGCGAAGTCGAAGCGTAGCCGCCCCGGCTCAACGAGCGAGCCTTCCTGCTTCACGTAGTCGCCAAGGGTCTTTCTCAGTGCCGCATGCAGCAGGTGGGTTGCGGTATGAGCCCGCTCAATCTCGCGCCTCCGCTCCTTGTCCACCGCGGCGAAGACCTTGCCGGCACTGACCTCGCCCCGTACC
>CAIVTL010000050.1 GCA_903908785.1 Caldifarciminota bacterium
CCCGGCTCCGACAAGCTTCCCCAACTCGCGCTGCATGGTACCCTGCCCGATACCGGCGACCCGGATTATCTGGCGCAGATAGAACTCCTCGTCGGCGTGGCCGTAGAGCAGCGCCAGCACCGACCGACGCGTCCGGCCAAACAGCACCCCGCCGACGCGGTCCGATGGTCGCGTACCCATTTCGGATACACCCTGCAAGCCCGACGCCCTGCCGCATGCAATCATACAACCGCCAAGACCGCCAAGCGTGATGTTATGCCGACCGGCGGGCGGCGCGGCGGCGGCTGAGCTCGCGCCGGAACTCGACGAATCCTGCCCCCTGGCCTTCGGCCCGCGACCACCGCCCCACCTCGCGCATATTCACCCGCTGCGCCAGGCAAACCAAAATCGCCTGCTCACACCCCTGCCTGTCCTTGTAGTAGTAGAAGTGCGTAAGCCGATCCTTCACGCAGTCGGTCGGCGACAGCAGCACGAGCTTGTACGGTCCGGCTGTAAGCACGGCCGGTTCGCCGATTGGCTCATCGCCAAGTGAAGGTGGTGCAGGACGGATGTCCACTATCATCTCCTCGTCCGGATGGGTGAACGCGCCCGATACCGACAAGTCCGGACGGTATCCGAGTTCGGCGAGCGCCGCTGCCACGTCGCTGTCCGAGTAGCTGCTGCTCAGCACGAAGTCGAAATCGCGGGTCGCATACCGCCCCTTGGCGTAGATTGTCACACAGGACCCGCCACAGAGCACGGTCCTGACGCCGTGCTCGCCGAGCTTCGAGCTGATTCGGGCTGCGAGCGCCCGAAGACTAGCGGCCTTCGACATACCGGACCGGCTTGCCTGCCCGCCGCGGCCTCAGGCGAGGAGTGTACAGCCGCTCGCGCTCGTCCGCCGGGTAGAATTCCAGCGCACGCCACAGCAGCCGTTCCACTTCCTTGCGGAACGGATACCGCGGGTTCAACTGGTAAAGCCGCACCTTGCCGCGCAACCGGCTGATTACGACGCCGCCGTCCTCAAGGCCCGACAACTGGTTCTGGACTACGACCAGCGCCCGGTCCAGGGCGGCGGCCATCTCGCTGGGGTATGCCTCCCCATGCGTGAGGATGTAGAGCAGCACGGCCTCCTTGGTCGGCGAACCAAGCAACGGTACTAACACCACTGGGCACCACCTATCAGTTAGGTCATATCACCTATCGAATAGGTTATGGTACAGAAACCCCCGCCCGCCGTCAAGACTACTGTTCCGCCCATCCCCGCTCTTCATCCCTCCACCTTCATCCTTCATCCTTTGCCCCCAGTCCCCGACCCCTGACCGCTAGTCCGGCGAACTCGGTGCCGGCACGGGAACAGCCGGCGGTTCGGGCCGGGCAAGGTCGAACCCGGAGCGGGCGAAAACGACCAACGCCAGCACCAGCCCAACGCCGCTTATCGCCGCCCCGGTCAGAAACGGCAGGTTGACTCCCCACTTGTAGACCATCCCGGCCCACACCGGCCCGATGATGCGGCCCAGCGACTCAAACGAACCAACCAGTCCCATCGCCGCGCCGTGGCCCGATTCGGTCTTCTTCGATACCGCCGAATTGATGCTCGGCCTCAAGAATGAGCCGCCGGCCATGTTCAGGACCACGAACGCGGTCAGCGTGGCAAAACCGTTCGCCAGAGTTATCAGGTAGAAACCAACGGCGGTTATCAGCAGGCCGAAGACGACCAGGCGGTTCTCACCGACCCAGTTGATGGCCCGCCCGACCAGCACGCCCTGCAGGACGATTGCGGCAATCCCCATGAAGGTGAAAATCACCCCAATCTCCTTCGGGCCGTACCCGAAACGGTCCATCGCGAAGAACGAGAATATCCCTTCAAGGTTGGCCACGGCGAAGCTGACCAGGAACGTCAGCACGAGGTACAAGGCGATGTCGCTGCGCAGGGCGGCGCCGAGCCCGCCGATGCGCTGGCCAACCGTCACCGGCCCGTTCTCCCGGTGCGCGCGCGTGTGCCGCTCCCGCTCATGGTGCGGCAGCGTCTCCTTGAGCAGCAACTGGGCAAACGGTATCAGGACCAGCACCAGCGCCATGGCCAGAAAGAACGGCATACGGAAGCTGTGGAAATAGTGCGTTGCGAAACCGCCCAGCGACGGGCCGAATATGACGCCCACGCCCATCGCCGCGCCCATGATGCCCATTCCCGCCCCGCGGTCTTTCTGCTCGGTCACGTCGGCGACCAGCGCCAGCGCGGTCGGCAGCGTCGCCGACGAGAGCACTCCGCCCATCACGCGCGACGCGAAGAGCATCGGGATGGACCCGGCCAGCGCGTTCAGCAAATGGGACAGGGCATAGCCGACCAGCCCGACCATCAGCACCGGCTTCCGGCCGACTCGGTCCGAGAGGCTGCCCCAAATCGGCGCGAAGATGAACTGGAAGAACGAGAACGTCGCCATCAGCAGGCCGAGGTGCAGCGAAGTCGCCCCCATGCTCCGCGCGTACAGCGGC
>CAIVTL010000051.1 GCA_903908785.1 Caldifarciminota bacterium
GGCAGCAAGAGAATCAGCAGAAAGCTTGTCCTGACCGACTAGCTTCCCAACCTCCAGACCCCAAGGCTGCCCGCATCTCCGCGGGCAGCCTTCTCTCAAGTGTCTGTGTCGCGCCTCTGCGAACCGCCCGCGACCACGCAATTACCGGGGAGAATCTCGCTTCACGTCCCCGGGAATGAAATAGAGTCGTCCTGCGGAGTGTCGAGAGGGAATGTCAGTTCCGTCCCGTCCACTCGGGCGTAGAACCCCGACTCCTGAACCACAAGTCTGATCCGGGGTTGGTCAGAGGGGGTGAGGCCGGCGCAGCGGACCTGTGCGAGCCAGCCGTCGGCCTCGGCAGCCGCCTGCCGCTCCAGCAGCTTGATATAGATCATGGACGAGTCGCTGTCGAGCACTGCTTGAGTGCTGTCTCTAGATGACTGGATGCCTCCTCCGGGCGGTGCGTAGAAGGTTCCGTCCGCAAGGTGCACGAACTCAGTGATTCCCGCTTCTCGGAGGTCCAGATGGTCGGAGTCAGACAGTTCTCGTTCCGTCCCCAGAATGTCGTCCAGTCGATACCTCGCGATGGTCTCGGGCCAGTTTGCGTGGAGAATCTCGATGAGGCGTTTCCGCGCCCAGTTACCATGCCGCGCGACTTCCAAAAGGTAGATAGTATCGTCAGTCACACGCGCAAACAGCAGGTCATCCGTTCTCGCAACAAACCGAGGGTCGGCTCGGCATGGTCCCGTCCCCAAATGGAAATGGTGAATGCCCCAATCGAAAAGCAGGAGGTCCTTCTCGTCGGCGAGCGCTAGTTCGCGGCCTTGGTATTGGTTGAGATTGCCGCCCCGTTCTGCGCACTCGATGAAGCCGACCAAGCCGCTCCTTATCCTTAGTGCGGGAGGACACTGGAAGTCACGGGGAAGGAGCACGTGACGCGGGCGCGGGGCCACTCCGCGCTGGCACGCGCTGTAGTACAGTATGGGGATCTTGCCCGGCGACACGTCGGGGGGCAACTCGTAGCCGGCGGCCGTCAGACAATGGCGGAGGTGCTCTACCCAGTCCGATACGAAATCCAGGATTATCATCGAGTGCCGTCTACCTCACCGCGCTGCCGGGTAGATCAGCGTGGCCTTCATGACCGTCACGATTGGTGCCTCAGCCACAAGCTGTATCCCCAGCGTCAAGCCTGTTGCGAGCATGGTCCAGCCTCCTCCGGTGGAGCTATCTCTAGGTTATGGTATCGGTGCCGCCGTGTTCAACTTGCTTTCGTCGAGGCTAGGCGGGGCCCAGGGTTTGTCGCGGACACGTTGGCCGGCCGGGCTATCATGGCTGTGTGTCGTAGTTGAGGTGGACTGTCGTGGTCACGTTCTTGTCGGCCACGGCGGAGAATGAGTTGTCGTAGACGAGGTAGTAGCTGCCGGTGCTGAGATACACATCAAATGAACCCGTCGTCACTTGGCCTGAGCTGTACTCCGGGTACACCGCATGGCCGTTGGACCAGTTGATGTAGTCCGTTTCCGTCATGACGATGACCACGATGTCGTTGCCGCTTCCGCCTGAGGCGGTGAAAGTGCCCTGCAGATGCGGGCTCAGCATTTCGCTTGTCACGTCTATGGTGTAGAACGACCAAGTGGCCGCTGGCACGTTGAAGGTGCTGTTCGCGACTAAGTGGGAGTGAGGGGTCGGTTGCGGTGTGTGGTGGCACGCAACCACGGATAGCCCTGCGGCGAGTAGTGCGACCGCAGCGAGATGGACTGTCTTCATGATTCCTCCTGTTCTGTCGGCCAAACCGTCATAGCGGGAATTGTAGATTGGGATGGCGGGTTGTTAGATGACAACAATTGTGGTGTCTACTTTCGCTCTCCTTTGGCCGCGCTGCGCAGACGGTCACCGGCTTGTCCCACATGACCCCACGCCGTTATGGCACTGATGAACGAGGCCAGGTCGAGCGCGGCCGGGATTCCAGAGGAGATGGTCGCGTCTACTCGGTGAATCCCGTCCGACTCGATTATCGCACACACAGCCTGAATGACGATGCTCGCGGCAGACATCCCGATGCTGTAGTAGTAGCACGTCCTTGCAGAACGTAGACTGGACCCTGCGTCCTCGACGGACCCCACGTTGAGACCAAGCTGCTCTTTGTGAGCCACCAGCCACGAACTGTCCATCGGGGCCGGCACGCCGAGCATGATGTTCAGGCCCGGCAGGCGCGCCTTCAGCGAATCGGCTCGGGCCACGTCCGAGACGGTCATGCTTACAACGTCGGTCAGCTTGAGTACACGAATCGCGCCCGATGGTGGTTGGACGCATACATAGGGCGAGTCGACCGATACAACCGTGCCTTCTATCTTGCCGGTCTTGGTGGTTACGACATCCGCAACGGCCATCCCCGTTGCCAAGAGCGCGACCAGCACGACTTTCATTCTCATGGTAGCTCCTTCATTCGAGGTCTAGTCCAAACCGATGGTACGGATTACGTGACGGACATGCTAGGCACGCCGCCGGGTCACATCCAATGCGCGGGCGAGACGTGCTCACGACTTGCGACTCCGGGGGCGGGGCGGCTTGGTAGCGGGCTTGTCGCTGACCATGACCGCGTCGGCGGTGGCGAGGGCCCGTCTGCCGGCAACCGATGAACCGCGGCGCGCCCGCGATGCGTCGCGGAGCACGAATCCGAGCTGCGCCGGGCTCGGCGATATCGAAACCCGCCTCGGGATGCGGCTGGGCGTGTCTTTCTGGCGGAGTTCGGAGCCAGCCGTCGATTCGTACCCCGGCTTGATGGCAAGAACTTCAGTCATCTGGTTGCGCAGGTCTTCGGTCGGACCGACGTGGTAGAAGTGGCTGAACGTGCGCCAGACGTAGCCGGTCCAGTGTTCACCGAGATGGCCGTTCTCGCGATACTTGTTCTCTTTCCACATGGACAGAGCAGCGCCGCAGCGCAGGTCGCGTGCCGCACGGGCCAAGGCTTCGGCGTCGGCGTCCGACCACTGGTTGTAGTAGTCCGTGTGCCGGCCGATGTAGGGCGGGTCAAGATACACAAAGTCATTCTCCGCGCAGGCATCCATCGTGGTATTCCAGGCCTGAGTCTTGAACACCCAATCACGTCCCGCCATCGTTTCAACCGCCCGTGCCACTTGGTTGACAATCTTGGTGACATAGGCCCGGCTGAACCGCATTGGCTTGTGACCGAACGGAACGTTGAAGCCGCCTTTGCTGTTGAACCGCATTACGCCGTTGAAACACGACCGGTTCAGAAATAGAAAGCGAAGAGAGCCGCCTTCATCGTTGAACTGACGCCGGACATCGTAATAGAAGCTGTCACCGTGGCGTGCGAGCCTCGCGCCATTTTCAGTTAGGAAGTCGCGCACGATACGCGGCGTAACAGTGCCGGACTGGATGTCCTGGTATAGCTTGATGATATGGGCGTTCGTGTCGCAGACCAGAGCGCGTTCGGGACAGAGGTTGAACAGAACTACGCCGGACCCAAGGAAAGGCTCGACCCATCTGCCGTTGCCGTTCCACATTACACTCCGGCCGATGAAGTCTACCAGCTTGGTCTTGATGCCCTGGCACTTGACCGGCGGAGCCCAGACGTGCGGCACCGGCTTCGGTAGGAACCCGCTCTCGCCGTCAGCCATTCTTATACTGGAAGTAAGTCTTGAGATTGTGGTAGGGTGATTTCTTCAGGTCAACGGCTTGCGCCATGTCCCGCGTCAGATAGTACATCCAGTAGTCGTCGAACAGGCGAGCCCCATCGGCATGCTTCGTGAACGGGCCGGTGCCAGCTTTCAATGCCTCGACGGATGTCGTAGAGCCGATGTTCTTGGTGTTGCCGCTACCTGGCCGGTCGGCGGCAATGCGCCACTTCTCCTGCACGAAGAAATCGAAGTCCCGGATGACTGACGGGATGCTCTTTAGCGAGCCCAACCGGTATCTTCGGCGCTCGTCGATGAGCACTGCTTCAACTGCTCTCCGAACTGCATGGGCTTTGCCGCGCGGGAGCTTCAAGGTTCGGGCAAGATAGTCGAACCCGTCGTCGGTAGGGTTGGAGACGAACTTGACTAGCAGGGCGTAAGTGCTGCCAGCGACTGAGTAGCCGAGTTGCTTCAACCGCAGCGCCGCGTTGTGGGCATCGGACCGGGTGTAGAGAACGCCAAGGACGTAGTGGCACTGGTATGAACCGTATGGGAACACCACGTTCTTGCTCGACTCTCGATTTCGGAAGTAGCCGGTAAAGGCACCAAGCGTCATGCCGTTCACTCGGTCAGGTCCGACTCGATACGTACTCTTCAGGTCCAGAGCGAATCTGGTCCCGCTTGACTTGTGGACGAACGAGATGTCCGGGTAGTGATTCTGATGCGGGCTCAAGTGCATCTCGTAATCGTTCTCGTGGGCGAACTTTACCAGCACAGGAAAGATCATGAGTTCGACCACTTTCGAGACTACCTTGGTGTCAAGGCTGATGGTGTAAATGTTACGGTAGACGTCGATGAAGCCTTTGACGGTCCAGACGTGGTCTTTGGTTTCTACGACGCGAAAGAAGTCGCCAAAGCAGCGCTCCAGCCGCGTCTTGATGTCGTCTTCGCATGCGGCGGCCGCCCGTTCACGCACTACTGGCTCCTCGGCACAGCCTTGCGAGGCTTCGGGGCATTGAGGTTGTCGCCGTAATAGAGGAGATTACCCTGAGTAGACTCGGTCATTGCCAGAGAGAATATTGGCGCTGGGGTTGATGTCAAGCGAACGCGGGCAGCGGGATTTCCGGGTGGCGATTGGCGGCACGGCCCGGCTTGGCGCGGGGGCCGGTTTCGGGGTCTGGAAACGGAGGAAAAAGCAGGGCGCGAGGGAGTGCAGAATAGGGCTTCGGGTGGAATCTCGGTTTGAGTCTTGGGTGGAGACCTGCATTGGCGTGGTGGTACAGGTCACGGGACTGACGCTGGGGAGCGACCAACTCACCGTCCTGCTCGTCGCCTGCCCTGTCAACCAGCCAGTCGGATAGCCAGCCGACCAGCATACTGGCCTCGGGGCCGGACAGCCACTGTCCCTCAACCCCAGCCGCAACCTCTACCAGTTTAGCCCCAAGCCTGTGTCCTGGCCTGCGAGCAGGCCTGCCGGGCACTTCCTGACCGGTCTTGGGGTCAGGCCCCGACCCGGTCTTACCGGGTAACCCGGAGGCGAGCTTGAGGCCAATCGAGCCCTGGAGCGGGCGGGCCATAAGGCCGACATACCAGCCCCTGGGCGACCCCCCGGGGTGGAATGCAGCTAGAACATGTCCGCTTTCGCGAGTTCGGCATATATACTCTTGTAGAGCAAGATGAAAGGAGTTGCACATGGCTGTAAGGACAC
>CAIVTL010000052.1 GCA_903908785.1 Caldifarciminota bacterium
AGCCTCTAGCTTCTGACATCTGACTTCGACCGAGGCCCTCCTTCGTCGGGGTGACACTCTGTGTTCATCCGTGTTCATCTGTGGTTGGCCCTTTCCGCGTCCGCACTTCTGACTTCTAGCCTCTAGCTTCTGCCGTCTGACTTCGACCGAGACACCTCCTCGGCGTCGGGGTGACACTCTGTGTTCATCCGTGTTCATCTGTGGTTGGTCCTTTCCGCGTCCGCACTTCTGACTTCTAGCCTCTAGCTTCTGCCGTCTGACTTCGACCGAGACCCCTCCTCGGCGTCGGGGTAACACTCTGTGTTCATCCGTGTTCATCTGTGGTTGGTCCTTTCCGCGTCCGCACTTTGCCATTTCCCCTTTCCCCTTCATCCTTCGTCCTTCTCTCTTCGTTCCTCACTCTTCGTTCTTCATCCTTCCCCTCCCGCCATTTGCCCTTTCCCCTTCTGCCTTGCCGTTCCTATATTTCGTGCTGGAGTCATGCAGTACAATTGTAGGTTGCTGATGCAGAGCGGAGATTGTGGTGACCCCGCCGGGAAGAAGACCATGGCGGTCCTGTCCCGGTTCTCGGGTTAGTGGCTGTTTTCGGGTCGCGGGCGGTGGCGGAGTTTCTCGAGGGCGGACTCGCGGTCCATGTCACGGCCGATGGTGTTGGCGACAAAGCCGGTCGTGACCGTCGTGCCAAGCATTGCCGTCCACTTGGGGAAATCGCACACGATTCCAGTTGCGTAGCTGTACGTCCGGTGGTCGAAGGATGACTGGACTATCGAGCTCGCGACTGACCCGGCCAGAATACCGATCGCCAGGCCAATGGCGGTCGCATGTACCGACGTCTGTGACCGGAGTACCTGCCGAACATCCTCTTCGTAGAAAGGGTAGCCGAAGTCGTCGTACCCGGCAATAGCGCAGCGGGGAGTCGGAAGCGCCGGCCGTGCGGCATCGGCGTGAGCGCCGACAATCCAGCCCGCGGTGCCGACGAGCAGCGCTCCGGCGGTGGTCACGGCCGCATAGGCCGGCCAGTTCGGAAGCACATCGCCACGCTTGCGATACTCAACGACTGTGTGCATCGCCACGGTCGAACCGGCGCCGACCCCGAGCAGACCGAAGAGCACGGCCCCGGTCGCCGCGCGGATGTCGGCCGCCGGGCCGAGACAAGTGGCGTCGAGCGGAGAGTGGGGCTCAAGCAGCAGTTCGACGTTGGTGGCGCTGCGGTCGCGGAGCATGAAGAGTCCCTGCTCAATGCGGGCCAGCGCCGGCGAATCAAGCGGCACCGTCTGTTCGAGCATTACTCCGCCCACTCTGGAGGCCACGCGGGCCTCGAATCGGCCCGAGTCCGCGCGCACGAAGCGCAAAGCGCCGAAGCTCGGCCGGTACTTGAACAGCCCGAGGTCCGCTGCCTCGGCCCGGTCAATCACCGGCCCGTACTTCTCCAGAACCGTAACCGGCTCCGGCTCGCCGGCCAGCGCCGCTGCGGCGAACAGGAGCAGACCACCCACGACTCCGCTTCTCATTCGGCCGGGTTTGGGATTTGGGACTTGGAGTTTGGGATTTCCGTGCGCAGCACGGCGCTAATGATGAAAGAGCCGCAGGCCGGTGAAGACCATGACCATGCCGTACTCGTCGGCGGCGCGGATGACGCCTTCGTC
Source organism: Caldifarciminota bacterium (assembly GCA_903908785.1). GTDB lineage: Bacteria > Hydrothermota > Tepidihabitantia > Tepidihabitantales > Tepidihabitantaceae > UBA2258. The sequence continues at coordinate 1,647 of CAIVTL010000052.1, forward strand.
GCGGCTGGACCCGCCGGTCTGGACTATGTAGCGCACGCCGGAGCGGGCCGCGCGGTCGATGTTGTCGCGGAAGGGAATGAAGGCGTCGGAACTGAGCGCCACGCCGTCGAACCGGGCAAGCCACGCCTGCTTTTCCTCGCGGGTGAGCGGCGCCGGCGCGGTGTTGAAATGCAGCCGCCACGACCGCAGTTCGGCTTCAGTCGCGTCTTCCTCAAGATAAAGGTCAATCGCGTTGGCCCGGTCGGTGCGGCTGATGCCCTTCCTTAAGTCGAGCGCGCGTACCTTCGGGTTGAGGCGCAGCAGCCACTTGTCGGCCTTGGCGCAGGCGATGCGCGTGCAGTGGATGCGCGACTGCTGGCCCGCGCCGATGCCGATGGTCTGGCCGTCATAGGCGACGCAGACCGAGTTGGACTGGGTATATTTCAGGACGAGCGTGGCCACGAGCATGTCATTGCGGGCGTCGTCCGGCATCTGCTTCTTGACCGTGACGACCTTATCGAGCAGGGCGGGCGTGATGAGCGTATTGTTGCGGGCCTGCTCCAGCGTGACGCCGAAGACCTGGCGCGACTCGGTCTCCGGCGGCTCGTAGCCGGGGTCGATTTCGAGCACCGGGTAGGTGCCGTTCTTCTTGGCTCGCAGCAACTCGAACGCGGCCGGCTCAAACCCGGGCGCGATGCAGCCGTCCGATACCTCGCGGCTGATAACCTTCGCGGTTGACTCGTCAACCTTGTCGCTCAATGCAATCCAGTCGCCGAACGACGACAGCCGGTCCGCGCCGCGCGCCCGCACATAGGCAATCGCGAGCGGCGAGAGCTCGGCATTGCTGACGAAGTACGACTCGGCAAGGTCGGGCGAAAGCGGCCGGCCGGTGCCGGCGCCGGTCGGGGAGACGTGCTTGAACGAGGCGGCGGAAGGAAGGCCGGAGAGCGCCTTCAACTCCTTGACCAGTTGCCACGAATTGAGTGCATCGAGCAGGTTGATGTACCCCGGTGCGCCGGACAGCACCTTGAACGGCAGCTTCCGGTCCGGGACGAACGCCCGGGCCGGAGACTGATGCGGATTCACGCCGTAGCGGAGCTTAATCTCATCCATGCCGTTTCAAATTAGCACCGTTGGGCCGGAAAGTCAAGGACAAGCGGAACGGGCAGGGATAGAGCAGAATTCAGAAAGCAGAAACCAGAATGCAGAACGGCGGAGGTGGAGAGGAGTATCCACAGATTTCGCAGATTACATAGCGCGGCCTCGGAGGCCGCAACCAAACCCGATGTAACCGCAGATGGACGCAGATGACACGAAATGTCGCCCCGACGCCGAGGAGGGGTCTCGGCCGACGA
>CAIVTL010000053.1 GCA_903908785.1 Caldifarciminota bacterium
CGCGCCCAGGTGCTGGCACTCTACCGCGCGCACGTCCGCGGGCTGGCCGCCTGCCAGGGCGGCGACGGCCTCTGGCACCAGCTGCTCGACCGGCCCGACACCTATCCCGAAACCTCCGCCTCGGCGATTTTCGTCTACGCGATCGCCCGCGGCATCAATCGCGGCTGGATCGACCCGCTCGCGCACGGCCCGATGGTGATGCTCGGCTGGAACGCGGTGGCGAAAAAGGTCAATGACAAAGGCCAGGTCGAGGGTACGTGCGTCGGCACCGACATGGGCTTCGAGCCGATGTTCTACTATTACCGCCCGACCAGCGTCCTGGCCGCCCACGGCTACGGCCCGGTATTGCTCGCCGGCGCCGAGATGATTGCCTTCCGCAACGACAAGGGCAAAGACGCCCTCGTCAACCTGGGCGCCCTCCAGATGCAGCGCGCCCCCTCGTTCTTCTGATATCTTTCTCTCCCGACCGCTTTCCCGAGGAGCCATCCATACTCTCTCGTCGTTCGACGCTTCCGCCCGTCGTCGGCGCCGCGCTTTCGGACGAGGCCGTCGAGCAATAAGGACAACGACCACCGTGCGGAATACCGCAAACAGAACGTCAACTTTCACCTGCGATTGCCCCAATAAATCACACCTATGAAAATCCGAAACCCGTCCGGTCGCACCGTGCTCTGTTCGCTCGCGCTCCTGACTGCAGTTGTTCAAGCCTCCGCCGCTCCACCGATCCCGAAGCTCGAAAAACGCGGCGAGGCCACCCAGCTGATCGTCGATGGCAAGCCGTATCTGGTGCTGGCCGGCGAGACGGACAACACCGCCTCCTCCAACCTCGAGTACATGGACACGGTCTGGCCGAAGGTCGTCAAAATGAACCTCAACACCGTCCTCGTCGCCGTGTCGTGGGACTGGGTCGAGGAGGAGGAAGGCAAGTTCGATTTCTCGCTGATGGACGGATTGCTGGCGGGCGCGCGGAAAAACAACCTGCGCCTCATCCTCCTGTGGTTTGGCAGTTGGAAGAACGGCCTGTCCACCTTTGTGCCCGAATGGGTGAAAGCCGACCAGCAGCGGTTTCCGCGCGCCGTGCTCAAGAACGGCAAGTCGGTGGAAGTGCTCACGACGTTGAGCGAGGCCAACCTGCAGGCCGACAATCGTGCCTACACGGCCTTCCTGCGGCATTTGCGCGAAGTGGACTCCGAGCAGCGCACCGTGATCATGATTCAGTTGCAGAACGAAGTGGGGCTCATCGGCGACTCGCGCGACCGGTCCGCTCCCGCCGAGGCGGCCTTCGCGAAGCCCGTGCCACCGGAACTGATGGCCTACCTGCAAAAGAACAAGGAGACGCTGTGGCCGGATCTGCGCCAACTGTGGGAGGCCGCCGGCGCCAAGACCGCCGGCACGTGGCAGGAAGTCTTCGGCACCACCACCGCGACCGACGAGATCTTCATGGCGTGGAACTACGCGCGCTACCTGGATCAGATGGCGAAGTCCGGCAAAGCCGAATATCCGCTGCCGGTGTTCTCCAACACGTGGCTCGTCCAGCCCCAGGATCAGGTTCCGGGCGATTATCCGTCCGGCTGCCCGGAGCCGCTCGTGCTCGACATCTGGAAGGCGGGCGCGCCCGCGATCGACATCAACGCGCCGGACGTCCACCTGCGGAACTTCAACGACTGGTCCGCCCGATTCCACCGCCCCAACAATCCGCTGTTTGTGCCGGAGTCGTATAGCGACGTGGGCGGCGCGGCCAATGCCGTTTACGGCATTGGGGCGCACGCGGGGATCGGTTACTCGCCATTCGGCATCAATAACATGGAACGCTATCTCGGAGGGCGGTCCGACGCCAATCCGCAGGGGGCGACTCAACTCGAAAACCTGCCGCTAGCCCGGGCTTATGGGCTGCTCGCGCAGATGACGCCGTTGATCGTGGAAGCCCAAGCCAAGGGCATGATTGGCGCCGCGTGGCTCACCACTCAGTGGCCGAAAAAGGACATCGCGCTGGGGAATTACATCGTGAACGTCGACCTTCAGCGCAGCCGGCGGAATCCGGTGCCGTCACTGGGCTATGCCCTCGTGATCTCCGTCGGCCCCGACGAGTACTTCATTCTCGGCCACGAGGTCCAAAATCATCTTTACGCCGAATACGCCGGGGCCGAACATTGCCGGCCTGGCCCGTGTGGAGACGGGCAGCTTTGTGAACGGCAAATGGGTTCCGAAACGCCGCGTGAACGGCGACGACGTCGTGCTAGAATGGGATCAGGCTGCCGCCGCCGGCAGAAACCAGTCGGGCAGCGGCCTGATCTTCGGCTCCGACGGCCCCACCATCCAGCGCGTAAAACTCTACCGTTACCGCTGAGTCTCGCTGCCGAAGACTCTGTTCCCTTCCCCGAAATTCAGCTTCCGGCCGGTGGTTGGCTGGCCTCCGCCGGCTTCGCGGCCGGGGCCCCGCCGACGAGCACTCCGAGCTGCTCCCGGATCTTCACGAAAAACTCCGGACTGAGGTCGCCTGCCGGGATCTCGTACATCTGGTGGGTGCGGGCGTGCTCGAAGAGGTTGCGCTCGCCGTCCGCCGTCCGGCCGCGAGGGCGCAGCAGCCGCTTGCGCTCGAGCAGGAGCGCGAGGAATTGCAGCAGCGGCGTGTTGACGGGGTTGGGCTCGTTGGCCGGGTCGGCCAGCGTCACGAACAGGTTCTCCGCGGTCAGCTTGAGCGCCCGTTCGCGGTTCTCCTCCTTCGGGCGCGGCTTGAACACGTTGGTCCAACGGCAGAACACAACTCCCTCCGGACGGAAATTGGCATCCTCCGCCGCGAGCAGGTCGCAGCGCGTCATCTCGCCCAGCGGCGTCCGCACGAGGTAACTGACCACGCGGTCGCCGTCGGCGAAGGCGCGACCGCTGGCGCGGCAGGTCAGGGCGAGCGGCTGCAGATTCATTTCCATGGGTTTTGGGTTTACTTGGTCACACGCCCGAGGCTAGCAAATTCCCGCCCCCATCAGACGAATCTTGTCCGTGCCTATCCGGGTAATCCGTGGTAACAACCCTCCCCGAGAATGAACGGACGTCTCATCGCCATCGGTGACATTCACGGCTGCCATGCCGAATTCGCCGAAGTGCTGGACCAGCTCGCTCCGACCAGGGACGACCGGCTCATCCTCCTCGGCGACCTCGTCAACCGCGGCCCCGACAGTCCCAAGGTCATCGACCTCGCCCGGGCGGCCAACGCCCTTTCGCTGCTGGGCAACCATGAATTGCGGTTGCTCAACTACCGCCGCACCCACGACGAGGATTATCTGAAGGAGAACGACGGGGAGACCCATGCCCGGCTGCGGCCGGAGGACTGGGCTTACCTCGAGGCCATGCCGCTGACGCATTACGTCGAGGAACTCGGCACCGTGTTTGTCCACGGCGGCTTCGTGCCGGGCCAGCCGTGGCAGCAGCAGCCGGCCTCGGTTGTCACCCGCGTGCAGGTCATCGACAAGGACGGCCGGCCCCGCAAGCGCGCCGACTGCCCCGACTGTCCGTCGTGGGCCGAGCTTTGGAACGGACCGCCCTTTGTCGTCTACGGCCACACGCCGCGCACGGAGATCTACAAGCTCAAGTGGTCGGTCGGCATCGACACGGCCTGCGTGACGGGCGGGCACCTGACCGCCTGCATCCTGCCGGAAAACCGGTTCGTGCAGGTCAAGGCGCGCCGGAAATACTACTCGCCATGACCCGGCACCGGGATCACTTGCTCCTTACGCCTGATACCTTATCCCTGAATGAGCATGCCTGATTCCCCTCCACTGATGACCGTCCGCGACCTGAAGGCGCTTGAACAGCAGAGCGGCCGAGCCTTCGCCGCCGTGCTGCTGGTCCGCAAGGTCACCGCAAAAACGTCCAAAAACGATAGCCCGTATCTTGCCATCGAGCTCGGCGACCGGACCGGCACGTTCAGCTTCACCTGCTTCAGCGACACACCGCTGTTCGACTTTTTCAAAAACCTGCCCGAGAGCGCCGTGGTGCGCGTTGAGGGCAAGACCGACTACTACCTGGATCGTCTTTCCCCGCGCATCACCAAGGCCGACCAGCTCTCTGACGAGCAGCTCGCCGCGCCGGGCGTGGTGGAGAACCTCGTGGAGGTCGCGCCCGAGGATCCGGCAAAACTGTGGGAGGAATGCCAGGGGTTCGCCGCCGGCATCGGCCACCCCGAGCTGCGCGCGACGGTGCAGGCGGTCTTCGACGACATTGGCGGGGCCTTCAAAGCCGCCCCGGCGGCGGTGGCCATGCACCATGCGTACCGGCACGGCCTGCTCGAGCACACCGTCCACATGGC
>CAIVTL010000054.1 GCA_903908785.1 Caldifarciminota bacterium
CGACCCCTACCCTTGGTTTTCCTGACTCGCGCCCGCTCCGAACCTGCTGATAATACGGACGTTATGCTCTTTTACCGGTCTGCTCTGACCCCACCTTCTTTCAACGCCATTCCATTCGTAATTCGACCTTCGGACTTCGCACTTTCCCGGCATGCGTCCTCTGCTTCTGTCCGCGGCGCTCGAACGCTGCGTGCGCAAATGGACCAACCTCGGCCTGGCCCCGGAACTCCTCCAACAGCTTCTCTGTGATTGCCGCCGGAAGTTCCACGCCTGGGGCCAACTCCTGCGCTCGTTCCTCCCGTTGACCTCGGGTCCCCGTCAGGAATTGTTTACTGCGGAGCCTGTCTGGAAACTCGGGTTCGGCCTTTCTGAACCACAACTGGCTGGGCGTCGCTGGTTCGCTGGACACGACATAAGGTAGTGCATGAGTGCTGCAACCTGGTTTTCAGACAAGCTCTGCGTCCCCGGAATTGCGGTGCGCTCTGGCACGGAAGCTGCCACATACACGGCAAAGCCGGGGCAGTGTCCGACATAGAATCCCTATATTAGCCATGACATCGACAAAGGAGAAAGTGATGAGTGTACGGAGACCGGTCAGGAGATTGTTGCTTGTCGTTCTCGGCATCGTCGCGGTCGCGGGCCTCGGCCTCGCGCAGCAGCCGATGATGTCCGCGTCCGAAGCAAAACTGCGGATGGCGATGCGCGACGCCTGGGACGCCCACGCGAGGTGGACCCGGGCGTACATCGTCAGCTCGCTCGCCGGTCTGCCCGACTTCACCCGCGCGAACAGCCGCCTGCTCGAGAACGCCGACGAAGTTGCGGGCGCGCTGAAGCCGTACTATCAGGACCCCGTCGTGTGGCCCCTGATAAGCCTGCTCAAACGCCACGTCCTTCTGACCGGCGCGGTGGTCACCGCGGCCCGGGACGGCGACTCGCTGCGAATCTCCACCGCGCGTGCTGACTGGTCGGCTGGCTCGGACTCGCTTCTGCAATTCCTCGCCCGAACCAACTCGAACTGGGGCGACGGCAGGCTCGGCGCAGTGCTCCAGCGGTACCAGGACCAGACCTGGCGGCAAATCGCCGCGCGGACGCGACACGATTGGATGGCCGACGTGGCCGCCTGCGACCAGGCTAACATGGAAGCGCAGGGCATCGCCGACGCGCTCAGCGCCGGCATCGTCAAACAGTTCCCGGACAAGTTCAAGTAAGGCCGCCGACCGCTCCCGGTCGTTGGGAGGCCCAATCCTTCAGGGGACGCGAGTGCGCCACTGGCGTCTTGGCGCTGGAATCACGCGGTATCGTAACCCTGCGTGTTACACCGAGTCGAAGAGTATCACGGGATGTAACACTCCGCCCCCCGACATCCCTGGCCGGCTGACGACACCTGCTTCAGACGCCGCCTCAACCGAACCGCGGCACACATGATGCACCGGAAGGGCTGATGACCGCTGTTCCAGCCATGACTCTTGCGGGAGTGAAACCGCGCGCAGAGGCGCGAAGGGATGGCGTCAAATCCGAAAGGCCCGAAACAACTCCAGGAGGTCCGATGACCAGTAAGAGTCGTTCGATCTGGGCGATTCTGGCGCTCGTTCTCCTTATGGGAACCACGGGCGCATTTGCCCAGCAACTGCTTGACCCGACCACGCTGACCAAGTACATTGACCCGCTGCCGCAGCCGGCAATCAGGACGCCGACCGGCAACCTTGATGGATACCCGCTGTACGACGTGTATCTCCGCGCGGCAAATCAGAAGATGCACAGCCAGCTTGATTCCACCACCGTCTTCACCTTTGACGGCGGAACGCCCGCGTCAACGTTCCTCGTGCAGGAAAACCACCCGATTTTTGTCCGCTATCACAACGACCTGCCATACCATCACATGCTGGCAGTGGATACAACTATCCACATCATGGCCGGCATGGGCTGGGGCGATAAGTCCCGTTTCGTGGCCCACCTCCACGGCGGCGACGTCCCGTCGGCCTTTGACGGCTGGTGCATGAACACAATCGACCCGGGTCAGCAGACGACCTACTGGTACCCAAATAGCCAGCAGGCAGCTACCCTTTGGTACCACGACCATTCGTGCGGTATCACCCGTCTCAACGCCTATGCCGGGATTGCCGGTTTCTACCTCATCATCGACCCGTACGAGCGCAGCCTGAACATGCCGGCCGGCGCGTACGAACTCGGTATCGCGGTCCAGGACCGTCAGTTCTACCAGAACGGGCAGCTCTTCTACCCGGCGCTGTGGGTCCCCGAGTTCTTCGGCGACGTCTCGCTCGTCAACGGTGTCATCTGGCCCAAGCTCGAAGTCGAACCGCGCAAGTACCGCATCCACATGCTGAATGGCTGCGACGACCGCTACCTCAGCATGAGACTCCTCCAGAGCGACTCGCTGGGCACCGTCGCTCCGGATTCGGCCGGCGGCCCGGCGTTCTACATGGTCGGCACCGAGCAGGGACTCGTGTCCAACACGGTCGTGCTCAACAATCCATTCTCCCGAGTGACCGACCCCAACTCGCCCCGGCTGCTTCTCGGCCCCGGCGACCGGCGCGACCTCATCATCGACTTCGCGGGCAAGCAGGGCCAGTATTTCCTGATGCACAACAACGCCAGCGCTCCGTTCAACGGCACCTACCCGCCCAACCCGGAGAACCCGCTGCCTGAGCTCTTCCTCGTCCACGTGAAGGACACGAGCGTGGTCGACCCGTATACCATTCCGATGCACCCGCGCCAGCAGCCGGTCTACGACACGGCCGCCGCGGTGATAAGCCGTGACATCGTGATGGAAGAAGTCCACGACTCGCTGGGCAACCCGATGATGGTGATGCTCAACGGCGAGGGCTTCATGGACCCCTGCAGCGAGTTCCCGATACTCGGGACCACCGAAATCTGGAAGTACATCAATACCACCGTGGACATGCACCCGATGCACATGCACCTCGTCAACTTCCAGATTGTCGACAAGACACCGTTCAACGTCGACACCTTCATGCTGACCCACCGGGTCGTCTTCACCGGCCCGGCCGAAATGGCGGAGCCGCAGGAAATCGGTCGCCGGGACATGGTCAATTGCCCGCCCGGCTACGTCACGCGCGTCATCACCAGCACCTTCAACCGCACCGGCAAATACGTCTACCACTGCCACATTCTCGCGCACGAAGAGAATGACATGATGCGGCCGTTCGAGGTCGTGGATGGCGGCGGGTCGGACCAGCAGGTCGCGGCCAACCCCTTCGACCTCCAGCTTCGCTCGAACGGGCCGAACCCGTTCCGCTCTCAGACCAAGATCTCGTTCGCCGTGCCCTACCGGCAGAACGCCCGGCTCAGCGTCTACGACGTCACCGGCCGGGAAATAAAGACACTGGTTGCGGGTGCGGTTGATGCCGGCCCCCGCCAGTTCGCGTGGGACGGCACCAACGCCCACGGCGCTCATGTCGCCGCCGGCGTGTACATGTACAAGCTGGTGACCGAACTCGGCTCCCGGACCGGAAGACTAACCCTGGTCCAGTAGCACTGCTCAAGCTGACAAAGGGACAGGCTTCGGCCTGTCCCTTTCCTGTTCGCGCCCGGCATGTCAAACCCGCGCGCCGGGCCGCAGGCAGACGACTCAAGCGCAAGCTGCCGGGAGTGGGTCTTGGGATTTGGAGTTTGGGATTTGGTGTTTCCCGCTTCGAGCGGGCAATGTGTTTCTCGAAGTAGAACTCGCTGTTCGTCTGAACGTATGCTGGATTGTGTCGCGACCGGCGTCGGCACGCGCGTCCGCGCCTGAATCTCAACCCCAACCTTAACCTCAACCTTGTCCTGTACCTCAACCTTAACCTCTTCCTGTTCCAGAAGCCGTTCCAGAAGCCCAATGCGCTGTCGTTCGCGTCAAAGTCCGTCTCAGACCTCGTTCTAAACCTCAACCTTAACCTTAACCTATTCCTTCCTCGATTGCACCCCCCAGGGCGGTCTCCGGTCTGCCACCCCCACGGGAGCATTGTGGTTCCGCGCCGACCGGGGTCTACATGTGGTATGTCCTCATGAATGGGAAGAACGCCCCCCGGCCGCCATACTTCACTGCCACGTCGGCATGTTCCATGACACCGCCGAACCGCTCCTCGCCCGCAAGCCGTCACGTCCACCACTCCAAACCGTAGCCTGTCGACCGCGCGGCGCGCGGGCTTTGGGTTCTGGTGCCTGGGATTTTCCCGCCGGCGGGCGGAGGTCGCGGTTCGTTATGATGAACCGCGTGGGGTGGGCGTCAGGTTGGCTGTCGGGAGCGCCATCGCCCGTACTCTAATAGGTGACTTTGGGGCTCTTGAAGAAGCCGCCTCTTGTCATTCTGAGCGCAGCGAAGAATCTTCGCGATGATGATACTACGAGAGTTAGAAGACCACACTTCGTTCAGAGCTTGCCCTGAGCTTGCCGAAGGGGTGACATGAATGGGTTTTTCAACAGCCCCACTGTCCCTCATTCCCCAAGGGAGTTGCGAATGGCGAACGGCGAGAGACGAATGGCGTGGCCAAGAGACTCGGGCAGGCTGCGGACGGCGGCTTATTCCGACCGCTCGGGACGGGTGATGCCGTGTTTGCGCATCAGTCGGTAGATGTGGACGCGGCTGTAACCGGCCAGCTTGGCGGCCTCAGTCGCATTCCAGTTCGCCTTCTCCATGTAGTTGAGGAGAAGCCGTTTCTCGACGTCGCCGCCGATTTCGGTTTCGACCGACGAACGTGCGTGGCGCAACGGGCCGGCCGGCCCCGGTCGAGCCGCGGGAATGCCCGTCCGGAATTCCTCGGGCAGGTCCTGAAGCCGGATGGTGCTTCCTTCCGCTACCACGACGGCGCGCTTGATGACGTGTTCGAGCTCGCGGATATTGCCGGGCCAGTCGTGGGCAAGCAGATGCTGGATGACCTCCGCGTCCGCCCCGGCCAGCGCCCGCTCGAATTCGAGGTTGAACTTCCGGATGAAGTAGCTCGTGAACTCGCGGATGTCGTCGGTCCGGCCGCGGAGCGGCGGCAGCACGAGTTCCACGGCGTTGAGGCGGTAGTAGAGGCCTTTGCGGAATACGCCCTCCGCGATTCGCCGGTGCAGGTCCTGGTTTGTTGCCGCGACAACGCGGACGTCTACCTTGGTCGCGGAATGGCTGCCGACCTGTTCCACCAGGCTGTCCTGCAGGACGCGGAGCAGTTTCGCCTGCAGGGCCGGGCTCATGTCCCCGATTTCGTCCAGGAACAGGGTCCCGCCGTCGGCCGCCTCGAACTTGCCCTTGCGTTCGGTCACGCCGGTGGCGATTCCCTTGCGGATGCCGAAGAGCTCGGCCTCAAGCAGGGTTTCCGGCACCGCGGCGCAGTTGACGACGATGAACGGCAGCGCGCTCCGGCGGCCGGAATCGTGGAGCGCCCGGGCTACCAGTTCCTTGCCGGTGCCGCTCTCGCCCCGTATCAGGACCGGCACGTTGGTGTCCGCGACCTTCCGAACCACGCCGAGGTTCGCAAGCATCTGCGGGCTGCAACTGACCATTCCGTCGTAAACCAGGCCCGGCAGTTGCCTCTCGCGACCGGTGGAAAGGACCAGTTCGGTCATTTCCCGCCCGCGCTCCCGGATGTCGGCAATCGTCCGTTCGGCGCGCTTGCGTTCAAGCGCATAGCGGATTCGGCGCGCGAGCGTGGCGCCGTTGACCGAGCCTTTGACCAGGAAGTCTTGCGCGCCCGCGGCCACCGCTTGGATACCGACCTGCCCATCCGATGAACCGGTGAGTACAACGACCGGAATCCACGGCACTGCGGCGTGCAGTTCGTAGAACGTGTCCAGGCCGGAGCTGTCCGGCAGTCCAAGGTCGAGGAGAATGACGTCATACCCGCCTCCGGCCAGGAGAGCCAGCCCGCTCGACAGTCGCTCGGCGTGCTGCAAATCGAACCTCACGTCGCTGCTTGAATCGAGCATTTCCCGGACGAGGTCGGCATCGCCCGGATTGTCTTCGACCAGCAGCAAGTGGACGGAGAACTCAGGCAAGGAGTTCTCCGCCGTTCGTCGGCAGCCGGACGACCGTCAGCCACAGGTCGTCGATGGCCCGGACGACGTTCATGAACTGTTCAATGTCCACCGGCTTGGTGATGTAGCAGTTGGCCTGGAGTTGGTAGCAACGGACGATGTCCTCCTCGGACTTTGAGCTGGTCAGGATGACGACCGGGATGTGCTTGAGCTTCGGGTCGCCCTTCATCTCACTCAGCACTTCGCGGCCGTCCTTCCTGGGCAGGTTCAAGTCCAGCAGGATGAGGTCGGGCATGGGTTCGCCCGCGTGGTCACCCTCGCGGTGCAGATACGCCATCGCTGCTTCACCGTCCTGCACCCATTTGACGGTGTTCTTCACTTTGCAGTGCTCCAGAAGATCGATGACCAGCTCGGCATCACCCGGGCTGTCCTCTATCAGCATGATTGAAATCGGATTGACTTGTTGTTCAACCGCCATGGTTCCTCCCTAGGTTGTAGCGCCCGTTCTAACCGCCGATACACGCCGATTAGCGCCGATGGGCGTATTGGGTGCAGAACTGAATCTGCGTCTATCTGCGTTCATCTGCGGTCCCATCAGGTTCATCAGGTTTCACTGCGGGCCGTTTTGGCAGCGTGAATTGGAATACCGACCCGCCGCCTTCCGCCGGTTCAACCCAAATCCGACCGCCGTGCCGCTCGATGATTTTCCGGCACAGCGCCAGCCCGATTCCCGTTCCCGGGTATTCCTGCTCGGTATGCAGTCGCTTAAACACTCCGAATATTCGCTCCGCGTGCTTCGGGTCGATGCCGATGCCGTTGTCCCTGACCGCGCATTCCCATTCGGTTCCGGCGTCCCGGCAGGAGACAGATACTGTCGGCGGCGTCGCACCGCGGAACTTGACGGCATTGTCGAGCAGGTTCTGGAAGAGCGAGACGAGCTGGGCTTCATCGCCGAAGACCACGGGCAGGGGGGCGGCATCGATGACCGCTCCTGACTTCTCGATGGCGACGGTGAGGTTCTCCCTGGCCTGCGCGGCTACGCGGTCAAGATTCACAGGCGCGAAAGGTGCGGCTTTGGCTCCCACGCGTGAGAAAGTCAGGAGGTCGTTCACCAATTGATGCATCCGTATGGCCCCGCCCGAGGCATAAGCGATATACTTGTCGGCCTTCTCGTCCAGCCGCCCTTTGTATCGCTGCCCGAGCAGTTCCACGTAGCTCGCCACCATCCGCAGTGGCTGCTGCAGGTCGTGCGAGGCCACGTAGGCGAACTGCTCCAACTCCTCGTTGGACCGGGCAAGCTCCTGCGACTTCGCCTCCAGCGCCCGCTGCGTCACCATCCGCTCCGATGTGTCCCGCATGATTCCGACCGCATGCCACCGGTTGTTGACCCGGATTGCCGAAAGCGAAAGCTCGACCGGCAGTTCCCGTCCGTCCTTGTGTATTGCCGCGAGGTCAAGCGTCTTGCCGACGGCTGCTCCCTCGCCGGTCAGGAGGAACCGGGGAAATGCCTTGACGAAGGCGTCGAGGAATCGGGCCGGGGCCAGGAACCGGTGGAGATCGCGGCCGACGACCTCGTCGGCCCGCCAGCCGAAAACCCGCTCGGCGGCAGGATTCCAGTACGCGACAGTACCTTCGGAATCCATCATGACGACCGCGTCGTGCGCCGTGGTGAGAATCGTCCGGAGCCGGGCTTCACTTTCTCGCAACTGCATGAGCACGGGATTGGTTATCCGGTAGAACAGCAGCGAACCGAGCAGGGCAGTGACAAGGGTCACCACCAGGCCGATGAGCCCGGCCTGGACAAACGGTGCCTGGATTTCGGCCAGGTCGATCTTGGCCACAATCCCCAGGCCGAACTCGCTGAGCGGCTCGTGCGCAGCCAGCACTTCGACCCCGCGGTAGTCCGGACCGATGACCGCGCCGGAAAGGCCGGACAGAGCCCGGCGCATGGGCTCGCCTCTTGTACCGTTGAACGGAATCACCATAGTGCGCGTGGGACCGGGATGCCGTTGGGGCAGGAGATAGACGATGCTGTCGCCTTCGCGGCGGGCAAGAGAGAATTCGCCGGTAAGGCCGAAGCCGGTGAACCGCTCGTTGGCATCGCGGACCTGGGCGAGCGTGGCGGCAAGCGCGTCGCCGTGCCCGGACTCCGTCGGCACCAGGTGGCTGTATTTGGCCTCGTACCGGGCTACCGCCTCTATCATCCGGGCCCCGCTATAGTCAATTTCCTCCAACCGGGCCGTCTCTTGAGCGAGTGCCGTCCGATAGAGCAGCCCGATAATCACCGCCGCGACCACGAACACGGCGACCGTGAAGATGCCTGTGAGCAGCGATATCCGGCGCATCAGCGGTCACTCAGCCCGGCGACAGAACTACCGTCCCTGCAGGCTCGACGCCTGCTGCGCAGACGGTTACGGGCTGTCAGACGGCTCTTCATTATTGCGTGCGGCCCGACCCTACCTGACAGAGTCGAAGCCTGAGAGTCTACAGTCGACCCCGGCTTCGAGTCAAGGTAGTAAGGCCTGCGGACCGCAACACTGGGGTAGAGCAGGAAGCGTGCCTGACTCGGCCGCTCACAGGGTCATTTTGATTGTGTAACATGGAAGGCGACTCACAGTGGAGGTGTATCATCGCATGTTACACCCGGAAGTGACACTTCTGGAGTCGCGCCCGGCGGGCCTGGCGTACTGATAGAAGCGCGCACAGCCTTGGGCCGGGGAGGAGGAACGGGCGTCGGGCGCACCGGCACGCCGGTTGCATATTCGTGGCGCGCATGGAGAAACCCAGGTGGAAAGACAGCCTGCCGGACGCGCGCACAGTATCCGTGCCGACAGGGCAGGCAAAGGTGCAGGAAATCAGACAGAAAGGAAGTCAACGTGCGTGAACTGATAGAGCGTGTAAGCGCAAGACGCTTGGGAACTGTCCGGCCCACGGACTTCTCGCGGAAGCTGGGGGACGAAGTTCGTCTTCGCCCGGTCGAGTCCATACACGTGGGTCGCGGCTTCATGCAGGTCCACCCTCAGACTGCGGACCGGTTTGGGTTCGCGCCCGGGGACTCAGTGGTGTTGGACCTTGGCGGGGTCTTCTGGCCGTTCCGCGCGGAGCGTTCGGCCGAAGTCAAGCCCGGACAGGCGCGGATGAATAGCGCCGAGATGGCGTTTATGGGCATCCGCCAGGGGACGCCCCTTGTGGCCCGTCGCGTTCCGTCGCCGGCGGCATTGCCGCATAACTGGCCGGTTGAACACAATCGGCACGACTGGCTGGTCCCGACGGAGCCGGTATGAGCCTGAGCATGCAGTCACGAACGGCGGCACACGGGACCGCGTTGCGTCCAACCAGCATGTTCTACCAGCCCAAGGCCCGGATGCTGGTCATGGAGTTCCCCAGGCGCGGAACCTACATTTACCAGGGCGTGACGGCTCGCGCCTATGACCGGCTGAAGTGTTCCCTGCGCACGCAGGTCCGTTTTATCAAGAACCAAGACCGCCATTTCTGCGTCGTCGAGGCGCG
This sequence comes from Caldifarciminota bacterium, assembly GCA_903908785.1. GTDB lineage: Bacteria > Hydrothermota > Tepidihabitantia > Tepidihabitantales > Tepidihabitantaceae > UBA2258. The sequence goes on from CAIVTL010000054.1 coordinate 9,487, forward strand.
TTGACGCCCCATGACAGTTCTGCGTCTACCTGACTGAATGCGGTTCGTCTTCCTGTCGTCATGGCAGCCCCGCCGACCGTAACTCGCAACTCGTAACTTGTAAGGTTGCGCTTCGCCCGCGCCAGGATTGGACCCGCGGTGCCGCGTCCGACCGGCTATCAGGCAGGCGCGGCCCGGCCGCTCACGCAACGCCGATACTGCCGTGCACGGCACGAAGCCTGCACTAACCTTCCTATCTTGGCAACACCAAAAGGAGAAGTCAGGTTTGAACTCGTGAAGCGTGACGGCAGACGCGAGAAGTACGACTCCGCCAAGCTTGCCAGGTCGCTCGCGCGGGCCGGCGTGGCTCCATACATGCTTGCCGGAATCCTGGACCTTGTCGGCCCGGGCCCGGAAGCGAACACCGATTCTCTGCGCGCGCGGGTTGAATCCGCGCTGGCGCTGAGGCAGCCGAGTGCCGCACGGCGGTACGCCTCCACGCGCAGTCTGACCACCCGCGGGTCCGAACATGCAGGGTTCGGCTGGATTTGCATGAACCCGGAGACTATGAGCCGATTGAACGTCAGGCCCGGCGACACAGTCTGGCTCAGCTATGATGGAGCAACGGCACCGTTCAGCGTTGAGAGTCTTGCGGACGTCGAGCGTGGGCATGCTTGGCTCAACGGCCGGGAAATGGCCGCGATGGGAGTCCGCGCCGGGACCAGGCTTGCCGCCTCCAGCGTCTATCAGGGCGCATCGCCTTCGCCTGAGGAGTATCTGGACCGCGGCCGCGCTTACGCGACCAGCCCCGGTGCCGTGCGGAACGGCGGGTAGTAGATGCGGCTCGGATTCCATCCGCAGACCGTCCGAATGGGGCGAACCGGTGCCGAACCAGACGCGGCGGCATCGGTAAAGGTGACTGACAGCAGTTCACTGCGTCCCCAAGGCAGGAAGGCCGGCCCAGCGCCTCGGGTGGGCCGCACCTGCCGGTACGACGATTCGCAGCCGACCGATTGCCGCGTGGAACCCGGACGCGGAGGAGATGACTGACATGAAGATGACCAGTGCAAGACGGATAGTCCTGGCTGTGCTCCTGCTCGCGCCGCTGGCGTGGGCCGGCGCGCTTGCCGCAGCGCAAGTAGTGGGAACCGCAGCAGCCGGGGCCCGGGCCGCTACCGTGACCGGATGGGTCGTGGACGCGAACTCGTGGCTGGGCCAGGGAATCCGTGGCCCGCAACATCAGGCACGCTCCGCGGCGTCGGCCGAAGCAGGTACGCCGCTGGTCATTCTTACCGACGATGGCTCAATCGTGTTCCCGGTCCAGCTCACGCCGCCGGCCGGCACGCACTCGAGCAACCTCAAGCTCGCGCCCTACGCCGAGCAACGGGTGACGGTCGGGGGCAGGCTCATCCGGCAGGGCCGTGAGAATGCGATTGTCATAGAGTACGTGAGCCGGGCAAATGACCCCGCAGCCGGGCCGCCGACCACGGCCCGGGAAACGTCCGGCGTCGAAGTCATCGCCCGAGTCAAGGAAATGAACTCGTGGCTGGGCCAGGGTGGTTCCGGGCCCGAACAGCGGGACCGCACAGCGGCGCGCGCGAGGAGCGGTGAGCCGTTGGTGTTGGTTAACGATTCCGGGTACGTGCTCTACCCGGTCACGATGAGCACGCCCTCCGGCCCGGCGGCGAACGGTTTGCTCATGGACTATGCGGGGCAGACGGTGCGGGTGACAGGTACGCTCATCGAGCGTGGCGGGGAGCGGGCCATCATGATTGACAGTGTGGCCGCGTACCTGCCGGGCACGGAGTTGGGAAGCCTCCGAGCGGAGAGATGAGAACCGACGGCCCCGCTGACTTTGAGACATTGCTGGTAGTGACCGAAGCCGGCCGCGCCGAAAGGCGCCGCCAGGAAACACGAACCGATCGGAGGAATGAGAAATGACTAGAGGAAGGACCCGAACCTCGATGGTAGTTGCCGCATTCGTGCTGCTTGCGGCGGGCAGCGCGCTTGCCACGCCGCCTGACCGCATCCGGCTCAGTTACAGTGACTCGTCCCGCACGCTGACCATCGCGGTTCACCACCCGACGTTCTACCCCGCGGCTCACCACATATCCACGATTGCCGTCAGGCTGAACGACTCGCTGGTTACCGTGCAGCGGTTCAGCGGCCAGACCAACAACCAGGAACAGGACACGCAGTGCGTGGTCCCCGGAGCAAAGCCCGGCGACCGATTGACCGTGACCGCGGTCTGCAGTCTGTTCGGCGTGCGGACCGAAACGCTGGTCCTGCCGGCCCGCAGTCCGTGAGTGATGCGGGTTGACGGGCAAGTGGCGCGCACGAGAAGGCGTCCAATGCGGATAGACCCGTTGGCAAAGTAGCCGGCCCGGTTGGTTCAGGCGCGTCCTGCGACCTGTCCTTGTAGGGAGCGGACCGCGGCTAGGTTCCGGTCTTGTCCGAACGGCCGAAGGACGCTATCTCGCGGTCGAGCAGGAAGCTGATTACCGTCCGGATGGCGACGATGCCGCCGAGGATTGCCACGTCGGTCAGGGTTGGGTGGGCGATAGTCTTGATGATGTCGGCGGCAATCAGGAACTCCAGGCCGAGCAGCAGGTACGAGCCGAACTGGTTGCGGAGCGCGACCTGGGCGCGCACAATGTCCTGGCATCGGAACCGCCCGAGTTCGCAACGGACGACGCTGATGACTGCCAGCACCACGCCCCAGATGATGACGGCCACGCCGATGTAGCCCACTCCGAGCGAGATGTACAACAGGACGTTGTAGGCCAGGTTGCTGTTCACAGTGGATAGAGACTAGAGACCGGTAAGAGTATGTCAAGCCAATTCGCCCGGGCGCAATCCCCGAGCGATCGACACTCGCCAATCGGAAGACGAATGGGCAAGGGCTTGTGCTTGAGCTTGAGCCTGCGCTCACACTCTGCGCCCCGCCGCACAGGTTGCGGAATCGGCGGCCAGTGGTAGAATCGTGACTGTGGCAAAGATAGCGCCAGGCATCAGCGGCGAGTTGTGCCGCGTCAGGACCGAGGATGGGCTGGAACTTCAGGGACTCTATGACGGGCGATGTCAGATGTCAGATGGCAGATGGCAGAAGTCAGAAGTGTCGAATCCGACCCCTGACCCCCGACCCCTGACCCCCGACCCCTTTTGCGTAGTCCACGTTCACGGCTGGGATGGGAACTTCTATGAGAACCGGTTCGTTGACTACGCGGCGCAGGCGTGCGTGCGACGCGGTATCGGGTTTCTTACGGGCAACAACCGAGGACATGACTATATCGCGGACATCCTGAGGGACAGACGAAGTCAGAAGCTAGATGCTAGATGTCAGAAGTCAGAACTGAGGAAGCGGGCATCGGGACTGGACTATGTGCAACTGGGCGGGATGTATGAGAAGCTGGCGGAGAGCGTGGCGGACATCGGGGCGTGGGTTGACTTTGTTGTCGGGCGCGGCGCGAAGCGGGTCATCCTGCAGGGGCATAGCCATGGAGCGACAAAGGTCGTCCATTATCTCGCGACGACCAGCGACCCGCGCGTCTGCGGGTTGATTCTGCTTTCACCGTCGGACGATATGGGCTGGGTCAGAAAGCTGCTCGGCCAGCGGTTCCTGTGGGTGCTGGCGCGAGCGCGAGAGTGGGTGCGCGCGGGCAAGGGCCGACAACTGCTGCCGGAGAAGGACTTCCCCTACCCGGTCTCTGCCGCGACGTTCTTTGACTGCTACCACAAGGGCTCGATAACCGGCAGCTTCAACATCAGCCGCACCGACCGTAAGGAGTTCCCGGAGCTTGCGTCAGTCCGCGTGCCGGTGCTGCTGGCGGTCGGCACGGTCGAGGAGTACTACGTCGGTTCGGCGCAGGGATTCATGCAGGGCATTGCCGAGTGCCTGGAGAATTGCCCGTCGTTCACCGGCGCGGTCGTCGAGGGCGCGCCGCACAACTACCTGGGGTACGAGCGGGAGCTGGGCAAAGTGCTGGAGAAGTGGCTGACTAAGAAGTGGTCCAGTGGTCGAGTGTTCGAGTCGTCGAGTGCCGGAGGGAAGAAATGACGGACATATTTGCGGTGTTGCGGGAGCGGGCGTTGGAGCGGATGGCCGAGGCGCCGGTTGAGGATTTCCTGGTGCGGGGTATCTGGAAGGTGGAGCTGGCGTTCAAGCCGAACCCGGCCGAGCGGACGTTCAATTACACGTTCTGGATTGCCATGACCAAAGGCCAGGGCTGCTGCTACTGCACCGGCGACGACCCGCGCGGCCGCGAGCTGGTGGGCAGCGACGCGCGAGAGTTGGTCAAGGAGAAGACCTGCATCTCCATCGCCACGCTGGACTCGCTTTACGCCTCGCTGCCCCGGCAGCCGGTGGTAGTGCATGAACTGAAGGGCAATTCGATTGAGAAGACCAGGACGCGGACGGGTATCATTCTTGCGGAGGCGGAGCGGCTGTTGGCCGGCGTGTCCGGCCGGCCCGGGAAGGTGGTCAACGTCGGGGTTGTCGGCAACCTGCTGCGCGACCTGAGGGTGAAGGGCTATGACGTTTGTGCCAGCGACATGGAACGGGACATCATCGGTTCGACTGTGCACGGGGTCGAAATCCAGGACGGGACAAAGACGTTCGACCTGGTCGGGCAGTCGGACCTGGCGATTGTTACCGGCATGACCATCGCCACCGATTCGCTGGAGCTGATTGTCGAGGAAGCGAAGAAGGCCGGGACCAAGCTGCTGCTCTTTGCCGAGACCGGGGCCAACTTCGGCGAGGAGTATTGCCGGACCATCGGGGTTGATGCGGTCGTGTCGGAGCCGTTTCCGTTCTACATCTTCCAGGGCGCGAGCACAATTGAAGTGTACCGGAGGACCTAGAACAAATCCGAAGCACGAAGTCCGAATGACGATTGAGTACCGATGATTCTAACCGCCGATGCACGCCGATTAGCGCCGATGGGTGTATTGGGTTCAGAACTGAATCTGCGTCTATCTGCGTTCATCTGTGGTTCCATCAGCCCGAATGCGAACCGGCGGCTGGCGCGGGCTCATTCGAGCTTGAATCGAGCTTCGAGTTTCGGGATTCGAGCTTACGGTGGCTGAACATGCGTTTTGATGAGTTCTTCGTTCGTGAGGGCCGGTTCGTGGCGGATGATGTTACGCTGGACGAGATGGCGAGCCGGCATCCGACTCCATTCTACATCTACTCGGCGTCGGCCGTGCGCACGAAATACCGGCTGCTGAAGGACCAGTTTCCCGCGTTCGACATCTGCTATTCGTTGAAGGCCAATCCGAATCCTGCCGTCTGCCGCGTGCTCGCCGAGGCCGGGGCCGGGGCCGAGGTGAGCTCGCCGCGCGAACTCGCGACCGCGCTCAATGCCGGGTTCGCGCCGGACAGCATCATCTACGTCGCGCCGGCCAAGACTGCGGCTGACATCGAGCGGGCGCTGGCGGCAGGCATCTACGCAATCGTGGCCGACTCTACATCGGAACTGGAGTTGGTCGAGTCGGCGGCGCGCAAGCTGGGCAGGCCGGCCCGCGTCCTGCTACGTATCAATACGATGGAGCGCCAGCCCGAGGCCAGGGAGGTGATGGTCGGCGGCCCGAGCAAGTTCGGGTTCGATGAAGAGCGGGTTGTCGCCGAGGCGGCCGGGCGGGAGTTGAAGCAGGCGCGAATTGCCGGGATCCAAGTATACTCGGCGAGCCAGGTGCTGGACCCGGCGTGGCTGGCCGAACATATCGAGTATGTGCTCAAGCTGGCGAGGAGACTGAGCCGGGAAGCCGGGTTCAAGCTGGAGTGCGTTGATTTCGGCGGTGGGTTCGGCATACCGTATGGTGAGAACGACAAGGAGTTGAATCTCGGCCTGGTCGCAGCCATGACGCAGAAGTCTCGGGACGAGTTCCGTGAGGCCGAACCCGGTTGCCGTCTCGTATTCGAGTCCGGCCGGTACCTGGTTGCCGAGTCGGGCGTATTCGTTACACGCGTGGTGCGGGTGAAGGAGTCGCGCGGTCGTGTGTTCGCTATCTGCGACGGCGGGATGAACGCGTTTGCCCGGCCGGTGTTCATGCGCGTTCGGCACCCGGCGCGGCTGCTCAACAAACTCGGCGAGAAGCCGACGCAGGAAGTGGACGTCTGCGGGCCGATATGCACGCCCCTTGACTGCATCGCCAAGGGCGCGCGGCTGCCGCAGCCGGAACCGGGCGACCTCGTTGGCCTGTTGAACGCTGGCGCGTACGGGTACACGATGAGCCTGCTTGACTTCATGAGCTTGGGGCGGCCCGCGGAACTGCTGGCTGACAACGGAGGACTGCGGTTGGTTAGCAGCTAGGAGTTAGCGGTTAGGAGTGGAAACCGGGGCACCGGAGGGCGGGCGAAGTCAGATGTCAGAAGCTAGATGCTAGAAGTCAGAAGTGCCGAGACGGTGGACGGAAGTTGGCGTCGGTCCCGGCCGGGAATCTGCGTAATCTGTGGAATCTGTGGATGTCTGAGTCCGGCGGTCAGCGGATAATCCGCGCGCCGGCGCGGTCGAGCGCCGGCATCAGCAGGAGCGAGTCGTACGGCACGCCCAGCCAGTCCTTTTCCTCCATGTAACCGGCCAGGCTTTCCGGGACTGCGTGCTTGAGGCGCAGGGCAAAATACCAGTTCCAGATGCCGGTGGTGAAGGTGAAATCGGGCCGCGATGAGAGGCCGATGTTGCTCATGGCGATGCTCTCCAGGGCCGGCGATGTCCTCAGCCACTTGTCCACGGCCGCAAGGGTGTTGTGCGTGCGGTTGTTCGCATAGTGCGTGGCTACCGCCATGAGTTCGAGGAAGCGGCCGACCGCTTCGCCCTGGGTGCGGATGACCGAATCGGTAGCGGCAATGATGGTGCCGGGGCGGTCTTCGAACCGGCCCGGCGGCAGGATGTCGATCCGGCCAATTGTGCGGTTGCCGTCAGCCGCGCTCACCAGCGTGGCGGCCGGCTCCTGAAGTACGGCAGCATCGAGCCGTCCCTGTTCGAGTTCGCGCGCCACCGCGGCCCGGTCTTTGACCTCAACCAGGTTCACCTTCGCGTCCGAGTCGAGTGAGTCACGGCCGTGCTTGATTTTCCCGTACTCAAGTGCCTGCATGAATCCGAGCAGGGTCATCGAATTCCGGCCGATGTACCCGACCGCGACCGGCTGGTCATGAGCCCTGACCCACGCCAGGAATTCCTTGTAGTCCGTGGCCGGAACCAGGAAGCCTGTCACCAGCATATCGCCCCGACGCTGGAGCGGCGCGATAATCCGGGCCGGCTTGCCCGCGAGCACTGCGGTCAGCACTTCCTCCGACGCCAGGATTCCGACCTGCGCTCTGCCGGACAGCAGCGCGGCCAGGACCGCCGAGTCCGTGTCGAACGAGGCCAGCCGGAGCGACAGCGTGCTGCGTGGGCCGTCGAACAGGTCATAGCGCGTGCGGGACTTCACTTGCTTCAGGTGCAGTCCGTAGCGCAGGTCGAAGTCTTTCTCGTAGAGGCAGGCGGCGTACAGCGGGGCGGCGTGGTCGTCGCGCCGGTACGCGACTGTCAGTTGCGGCACCGCGGCCGGCGCGGCCGCAGTCACCACAAGCAGGAGCGCAATCAAGCGTGTCATGCTGCTTCCGAGGATAGCCAAAACCGGCCAGCGGTCAACCGGCGCGGCTGCGGGCTTGCGGGGCACGCGCTACTATAGCCGGACGAACAGTCTGGTCAAGACGTGGAGAAGCGCCTCGGTGGATGAGCCTTAGCGCTGGATGATGAGCTTCTGCGCGCCCGACGCCGGCCGCAACAGGAAATAGGCGCCGGGTTCCAGTTGCCGCAGGTCGTTCGCCCCGGGCTGCAGCGTGGCCGCGTTCCGGCCGCTCGCATCGAGCAGTCGGGCCGGGGTCGTCCCGGAGAGCCAGAAGCCATTCCCGACAACGGACTGCTGAGCGGTCGCGGGCACTGACGGAGCCGGGTTCTCCTCGACGCCAACTTGACAAGGGCAGATGAAAACGTAGAAGAAATACTCGCCGACATCCCATGCCTGCCACGTGCCCGGACTGCCATAGAAGCAGTGTGTCGTCCCGCTGTGGTTGTCGGTCATGATGAACGGGTAGGCGAATGGCGATTGGTACAGGCGGTGGGTCATGCCGATGTAGAAGCTGCCCGAGTCAATTTGCACCGTGCTCGCGAGCGCGTACCGGGCCCAGAGGCTGCGCGGCGCGGTGAGGCTCTCCGACTCGTAGAGCACGGTTGAGCCGTCGCCGGCATAGATGCGCCAGATGTAGACCGAGTCGGTCCACGAACCCATGCCGTCGTAGAACTCGACCATGAGCGAGTCAATCTCGATTGGGTACACCAGGCCGAAGTCGCCGGGATTGATGCGCATGACGCGCTGCGGGCCGTAGCTGGCGAACTGGCCGGGCGTGTTGTTGGAGTAGCTTACCCAGAGCGAGTCGAACGGCTCTGCCCCGGCCGGGCAGAAGACGAGCAGGGGCAGCAGCAACAGGCAAGAACGACTGACCTTCATACCGACCTCCTTCGGCGAAAACACCGCTCTGCCGACATCGCAAACGCGAATCGCAACCGCGCCTCATAGAGACTGTAGCCGAAACCCCGGCGCAAGTCAACCGGCCGGCATGACATGGACGACACGAGGATTGGGTTCAGGGGTTCGGGGGTTCAGGGGCTCTGGTGTCTGAACCCGAACTGCCCCTTGACCCCATCGTGCTTCGCTTCCGGCGGCTTCGTGGTTCTCCAGCTCGGGATTCGGGCTGGGCTCCTATGCCGAGCCGTTCGTACGCGAAGAGCCGGTCTGGTCGGCCCGGCTGTGGCCGGGGTCATTGTCGGCGGACAGCGCGGTGATGCGGGCAGACAAAGGGGCAAACACCGGAAGAGAAGAGAGACCGGAATCCGCAGCCCAGCGACTCAGCTCCTCCAGCTTGTGCTTGAGCTTGCGCTTGTGCCCGTCGTTTGCCCGATTCAGCACGCCCCACAGCTTCCGGGCGTAGAGGCGCAGGCGGAAAGCAACCACTGCGCCGGATTCGATGCCGGCTCGGGACAGCTCCTCGGCCACGAGGTCATCAAGGCGGCGCTGCGCGTCCTGCGACCGGGCATAGGCCGCAGCCCGGCTGAGTCGCTTGCCCTCAGGTTCGGGCTTGCGTCGTGAGCGGGTGACCTTGTCGTCGTATCTTCGGACTGCGTCCCAGACACCAGGAGGCAGCTTGCCGGCGAGGCTGCGGACGCGCTTATACCCGCGCTGCTCCAGCACGGTCGGCTTAGAAGTGTAGGCCTCAAGCAGGTCGGAGATGTCCACAAAAGACGCCCGGCACGCCCGCAGATAATCGGCGACAAACCCGAGCGAAGGGTATGGCGCTCTGCCCAACTCGACCTTCCCGATGAGCTGATGGTTGCCCTTTCCCTGTCTCCCCATCAGGACTGCCAGTTCCTGTTGAGTGATGCCCTCTTTGAGCCTCAGCGCACGAAGCCGCAGTCCCATCTCTTCCGTGAACCTGAACATCTCTTTACTCCGGCTCATTACATGCGCATGATACCAATAAGACTCATGCGCGTCAACGGCGGCTGGAGGATAAGCCCTGACAGGAGAACGGGTTTAGGGATTCCGGGGCAGACGCAGCCCCGTTTCCGCCGCAGACCTGAGCATCTCACTGGACCGGCTCATGCCACGCGCATAATACCAATAAGACTCATGCGCGTTGACGGCGGCGGAGGGATAAGCCCCGACAGCAGCACGGGCTTAGGGATTCCGGGGCAGTTTCAGCCTCCCCTCCGCCGCAGACATGAGCACCTCACTGGACTGGCTCATGGCGCGCGTATGATATCAATAAGACTCATGCGCGTTGACTGCGACGGGAGGATAAGCGCCGATGGTAGCGCGGGCTATGGGAGTTGGGGCGGGAATGGGTCGGTCACGCCGGGGGTGAACTCCGGCGTGAATCGCGCCGTGAACTGCGCTGTGAATGCGGACTTGAGTTGCGCGTTGACTTCAGCCGTGAGCCCGGCGGTGAATAGTGAACTGAAGACGTAAGTGAGTTGCGGTTTGATGTCGGGGTTGAAGTTGGGCGTGACCGGCGAACTGACATCGCGGTTGAACTCAGCCGTGACCAGCGGCTTGACCGCGCAGTTGAAGCCAGCCGTGACTTGCGTGCTCAGCCGTGATGTGAACTCGGGCGTGAGGTCCGGGTTCAGAGCCGGGTTGAGCTGCCGCGTGAAGTCCGAACTCAGTCTTGCGGTGATTGCGCAGGTGATGTCCGGAATCCCGATGCAGGTCCTGGGGCAGGGGCTAACGAGGTCGCAGTCTTCGGTGCGTTGGCTCGACACGACCCGAAATCGCCGGAGGGGGATAGTCCCCGGCGCTTGACGCGCCGCAATCCGGGACAGTCCCCGCGATTTCGGTCATGCCCCTTAGCGAGTCCCGGGTCAGGGGGCGAAGACGACGCGGGTTGTGGCCGCGCGGTCAAGGGTCTTGACCCGAACGACATAGACACCGGCGCGGGTATCGGACGCCGGTTTCCAGACGTAGCCGGATGGCGTGGCGACGAGCGCAGAGTTGGGGTCGGAGCTGGATGCGATGAACCTTCCGGCGGCGTCGTAGATGCGGGCAGAGGTGGTCGAGTGGTCAAGTGGTCCGGTGGTCAAGTGAATGAGAAGGGAGGTGCGGAAGGGGTTGGGGCGGGCGGAGATGGTGCGTGCGAAGCCCGTGGCCTTGTGTCCGTCGGCCAGCCCGACGAACGGGGAGAGCTTGCCCCATATGCGGGTCGTGTTCGTCACGCGGCCGCCGATTGAGTCTGTCCAACCATCCCAGGTCGCGAGGACACGGCCGGAGGCGTTCGAGGTCAGGGCCGGGAGCGACTCGCTACCGGTGCCCCGCATGACCGCGAACGTGTCGAGCACGGTGCCGAGCGTACTCACTCGAGCTCCGTGGATGGTCGTGCTGTCCATACCCCATGCCTGCCAGGCGACGATGTAGTCGGTACCGTCGAACGTGACTGTCGGTTCAGTGGCCGGGTCCGTTGATACGGCCAGGCCCGCTGTGTCGAGCACGGTGCCGGTACGTGTCACGCGGGCGGCGTAGACGCCGACAGCGTCCCCCGATGTCCAGACAACCAGGTAGCTGCCTCCGCCGTAGGCAATGGCTGGTTCCCGGAGGTTGTTCTCGCCTGCTGCGATTTCGATTCCCGCGGTATCGAGCACGACCCCCGCCTGAGTGACGCGAGCACCGTAGATGTCAAAGTGCGGGAGCGTGTCCGGTCGGCGAGTATCTACCCAGGTGATGAGGTAGTCGGTGCCGTCAAATGCCACCGCCGGTTCGTACTTGTCCGGCGGCGCCACGGACACAACGAAGTTGGCGGGGTCGAGCAGATGTCCCCTTTCGTTTACGCGTGCAGCGTATATGTCGTCGCTCATGTTATTGGCCTCGTGCTGCCAGACGACTAGAAAAGCCGTTTCACAGGCAGCTACGGCCGGCTCAAACTGGAAGTCGCCACGTATCGCGACTGCAATCCCAGATGTATCGAGGACGTGTCCTGACGGGCTCACCCGCGCTGCATAGATATCAGAGTAGTTGTTACCTTCCCGCCAGTCTTCCCATGCGACGAGATAGCAGGTACTGCAAGCGGCAACCGACGGGGCGGTCCCGCGTGAGACAGGAAAGGGCCGCGGGTCCAACAGGCCTCCCTGGGACGAGACCCGCGAGGCATATATGTCACATGTCGGCCCGCGACGATAGTCTTGCCATGCGACCAGGAAGTCGGTTCCATCAGAGGCACAGCATGGGGATGACTGCTCGTAGACGCCCGAGGAAACGAGAACCTCGGCAGTGTCGAGGACGTTTGCGTCCGGGGTCAACCTGGCGCCGAACACATCTTGACGCCATGCGCCTTCGTAGCAGTCCCAGACTACCCAGAAGTTGGTGCCGTCAAAGACGGCAGCCTGCCCCGTCAGCCCGCCGTTCATCCGGTTGATTCGGAACCCGTCCGGGTCGAGTACGCCTCCCGATTGGTCAATGCGGCAACCACAGGCCCCTTGCGGCCCGCTGAATGCCACGAGATAGTACGGGCTTCCGAACGTCACGGAAGCATCACCCTCGTTCTGGTCGGCCGTCGCAACCGGGATCCCGCCTGAGTCGAGCACCACGCCGGACCGAGTCACCCGTGTCGCGAAGACGTCGTACTGGGAGTTCCGGGCGCGGTCCCACGTAACAAGGAAGTAGTCGCCGCCGAATGCCACCGACTGCCCGTACGTCCTGGCAGTGTCCGCTACGATCAGGATGCCCGCAGTGTCCAGAACGTCTCCGGACGGAGTCACCCGCGCACCGTAGACGTGGACGCCGTCTTGAGTGCTCGTCCATATCACCATGTAGTTGGAGTCACCAAATGCAATCTCCTGGGCGCACTGGTAGCCAATGGAGCGAGTTACCGCAAATCCGCTGGGGTCCAGAACGGTTCCGCTCTGGTTCAAGCGAGCGGCGTAGATGTCAGTGTTGTCCTGTTGCCAAGCCACCAGGTAGTTCGTGCCATCGAACGCGATTGACGGGTCAGCGGCGTAGGCAGAGATCGGTGACACCTTGATCGGTGGCTCGTCAAGGACTTGGCCCGAGCGCGAGACACGTGTGCCGCAGATGGCGCCACCGGGCGCGTCCCACACGACGAAGTAGTTTGTGCCGTCGAAGGCGACTCGCGGATGTTCGTTGGTTACCAGGGGATCGGTTATGCTGAAACCGCAACTGTCCAAGAGCCGGCCCGAGTTGTCAACGCGGGCGGCGTATATGTCATAGCCGTAGTGATCCGTCCGGCCGTCCTGCCAGACGACGAGGTAGTTTGTTCCATCCCACGCCGTGACTGCCTCATACTGTCGGTAAGGAGCACGCGCGTAGACCACCTGCGAATCGAGCAGGAATGCGTCAGGGTCGGGCGGGTCGGCGGCGGCCAGCCCGGCGAGGATGAGAAGCGGCGCGGCGAGCAGGGACAGGTTCGTTTTGAGCATCGTTGCCTCCAGTCAGCGGCCAGCACAAAGATACCACTGCGCCACTGGTTGTCAATGGCTGCCGGAGGCCGGCGACTAGGGCGTGAAGACGACGCGGGCGGTTGCGGTGCGGGCGGCGGTTTGCACGCGGATAAGGTAGACGCCGGCGTGCTGACCTCGGAAGTCCAGCGCGATTTCCGATTTCGGATTCGAGATTCGGAGTTGACGGCAGAGGCGGCCTTGGGCGTCGAAGATGTGGACAGATGTGGTCGAGTGGTCAAGTGGTCCAGTGGTCAAGTGAATGAGAAGCGAGGTGCGGAAGGGGTTGGGCGATGTGCTCAGCGCGGCGCGGGGGTCGGATGGGACGTGGCTTGGTTCAGCCAGGCCGACGAACTGCCTGGTCTGGTAGAGTTCGAGGGGATATCCCGGGGTCAGGTTGCGGCCCGACAAACCGGGGTAGTCCGGCGGATAGCGCAGCGCGCGGAACGTGTTGTTCTGTTTGCCGGACGCGCCGCCGGGCACGGTGTCTCCCTGGTACAGCCGGGTCGAGTCGGTCGCGGGACTCAAGTAGTGCCAGACAATCTGGCTGTCGCGGGTCACCTCGAAGAAGGCGCCGAGGTCGCTTTCGCAGATAAGCGTGTTCCCGTTCGGGAATCGCTGCGCGCCGCCCATGGTCGCAGAGAAGAGGCTCGCCGGCGGCGTGGCGACGTAGACCCAGCATTGCGCGGCCGGCCCGAACGGGGTTCCGGGTGCGGGTCGCGGGTAGTTGCCGGCGCTGTCGCACGGGGGGATGAATTCGTCAACCGATGAGTAGCCCCGGCCGTCGATGCCGTTGTTGAACAATAGAATGTGCCCGGCGCCCGGCAAGCCCGGCCCAATCCACTGTGCGTTGTGCTGGCCGAAGAGCTTGCGGTCCGTGGTGTCGCCGGCGCGGTAGGCGCGCGGGTTGCCCCAGCGGTAGAGCAGGTCGCCGCCCATGCCGAACCGGCCGCCGGTGTGACCGCGCGCTTCCTCGGTGGTTGTGCTGTGGTCAATGACCCAGACCTCGTTCAGGTTGTGGATGCTCAGTATTACCTGGTCGAAATCCGGGTTGTAGGCGACGGAGTTCACGTGCAGCCAGTCCGGCGCGCCGCGCAGCGGGGGCGGGCCGGTGAAGTTGATGTCCGCGAGTTCGGAGTGCTGGGCCGGGTCGCCGTAGTTGGCCTTGGTCGAGTCGTAGTCCTGGATGAGATGGTCCCAGACGTGCCACTCCCACACGATGCTGTCCGTGGCCGGGTTGACTTCGACGACGTGGTCGGGCCAGAGCTTGTTCTGGACGAGCCAGGACGGGTTGCGGCCGGCGGCGACCGCTTCGGCGCGCGTCTTGAGTTCCCATGCCACGAGCAGGACGTTGCCGTTCGGTAGCGACGCGATGTCGTGGTGCTGGCAGTGCAGGGTGCTGGAATACTGGTAGGACCATTGTAGGCTGCCGTCCCAGTCGTACCGCTCGACCCGACCGCCGGTTCCTCCGCCGGGGAAGCTTGAGTTGCCCAGTCGCGCGCTGCGCAGCAGGCTGCCGTCTTCGAGCAGGTAGCAGGACGCGCCGGGCGGATAGCTGCTGTGCCAAGTGCGGACGAGCCGGCCCTTGTTGTCAATCAAGTACGTGAACTTGTACGAAAGCGGGGTGAACAATGTGTAGCCGACGAAGGCGGAGCTGTCGTTGCGGAACAGGCCGAGCGTCTGCGAGTCGGCCGAGAGCTCGCGGACGAAGCCGCGGATGGAGCCGTCAAGGCTACTGAGGTCATTCCACGTCGGCACCCGCACGCCGGTCGACTCGCCGAAGTGGAGTGCATTCTCGTTGCCGCCCTGGTTGTCCGGCTCGCCCGGAGACCATTTGCGGAAGCCCATTGCCTCGTTCGTGACCCAGTGCCAGCCGCTGTCCGGTTCGTGTGAGCCGAAGTCCTGGGTGCCGCCCAGCCAGGGCCCGGCCAGCAGGCCCGTGCCGGGTCGCTCGTACCAGTAGACACCGGAGTCGACCAGGCCGAACACGAAATCGTTCTCGGCCGGCGACGTGACGGTGGCAAGGTAGCCGCCGTGTCCGAGAGCCGAGTCCCAGGCGAAATTCCAGTCGATGCCGTCGGGTGTGCTTATAGCGTGGTAGTAGTGCACACTCCCGTCAGGGTGGAACCAGGGCTCAGGCTGAGCGGCAGCCCAGCCGACGGTCAGACAGAGAAAGAGGAATGAAGAACGAAGAACGAGGAACGAGGAACGAGGAATGAGGAGTGAGGAACGAGGAGTGAAGAAGGAGGAACGAAGGGTGAAGAACGAGGAACGAAGTAACGATGAACGAAGAACGGTTGTGCGCATGTGATTCTCCTATTCCACTACCAGTTTCCGTGTCGCGGAGCCGCCGGCGTAGTCGAGCTTAACCAGATAGACCCCGGCGGCCAGGCCGGTAACTCGTAACTCGCAACTCGTAACCCGCAACTCGCTCAGCACCAGCTTGCCGGTGACGTCGTAGAGGGAAAGGGAGGAGGGAGGAGAGAGGAGGGAGGAGCTGTAACTGATGGTCGTCGACGAGTGGCAGGGGTTCGGGGAAACGGTGAACGATGAACGATGAACGTTGAACGAGTGTCCGGTCAGGCCGGTCATCAGAATAAACCCCAGCGAGTCGGTTTTCACCAGCAGTACGCTGCCGCCGGCGGAGTCGGACGTGCCGGCAACCACGTAGCCGCCGTCCGCGGTCTGCCGGACAGAAGCGGCCTGTTCCATACCGGTTCCGGGCAGCACGCTCGTCCAGACCGTGTCGGCATTGGAGTCGAGCTTGACCAGCCAGGCCCGGGCCGAGTCGCCCCAGTCAATGGTACCGGCGATGATGTAGCCGCTGTCGCTGGTTGGCTGCATCGCTGTCGCCCTGGTTGCCGCTCCGGGAACAGCGATTTGGCGGGTCCAGAGCAGAGCGCCGACGCTGTCGGTGCGGAGTAGATAGAGTGCGTCAAGTGACTGGAGCGTGTCGATTTCGGAGCCGGCGGCAAGGAATCCGCTGTCCTGCGTCTCCGTCACTGCTTTAAGCATCGGCGCCACCGGGCCGTGGTATGTCCGCGTCCATGCTGAATCGCCGTTCGGCCGCAGGCGCGCGAGGCGCATGTAATTCGCGACATAGTCGTTGGCAATGCCGCAGAGGACGAAGCCTCCGTCGCGGGTCTGGGCCGCGCCATGCGCCCAGGAGTCGTACATCCTCGGTTCATCGTACCAGCGCGCCCATTCTTCCTGACCGTCTGCGGCCAGTTTGATGGCGCCCATGTCGAACGCGGTGTCCGGTATCCGACCGGCGACGAGGCAGCCGCCGTCGGAAGTGGGGATGATTGTCGAGACCGGCCCGCCCCAGGTTGACTGATAGTTCCAGAGCGAGTCATCCGCCGGGCCGAACCCACGGACGAAAATCCTGCCGGCGGACTCGGCCAGGACCGCATAGCCGCTGTCAGCCACGCGGCACGAGAGACCGCCGTCCGCGTCCAGGCCGAAGATGTGACGTACGGAAAGTGTGTCGCCCAGGGAGTCGGTCCGCACCAGCACGACTCCGAAACTACCGGATGCGACGTGGGTCCCGCCGCTCGTGACGTACCCGCCATCGGGGAGCTGTGCCGCGGAGCGGCCGGTATCGGCAATGTACCAGTGCCAGCGGTTCTCGAACGTAATCGTCGCCAGCGCCAGCGCGGGCAGCGCGAGCAGTATCAGCGCTCTGCCGGTTCGGCACGGGGCGCGCATCAGCCGGTGCGTGCGGTTACGGCTAGGCGCGTACGTGCCGCCTATTCAACCACCAGTTTCCGCGTCGCGGTGCCGCCGTCGCAGTCGAGCTTGAGCAGGTAGACACCGGCCGGCATTGACCGGAGGTCAAGCCGGAATGACGACGAACGAGGAACGATGGACGATGAACGATGAACAAGGACCAGGTAGCCGGTGACGTCGTAGAGGCGGAGGGAGGAGGGAGCAGTGAGGAGGGAGGAGACCAGGACGAAGCCGTGGCAGGGGTTGGGCGTGAAGGAGAGGCGTAAGGGGCGGGGGTTGGGGGGCGAGGGTTCTTCAATGCCAATCCGGCCCAGCGAATCGGTCTTGATTGCCATCATGCGGCCACCGGAGAGGTCGCTCGAACCGGCGATAATGTACCCGCCGTCCGTCGTCTGTTCGATGTCGGCCGCGTTCTCCCGCCACGGCCCGCCCACGACGCGGGTCCAGGTCGTGTCGCAATCGGCATCGGTCTTGACCAGCCAGGCCCGGGCCGAGTCGCCCCAGTCAATCGAGCCGGCGATCATGTAGCCGCCGTCCCGGGTTGCGCACATCGCCGCCGCCTGGGCCGCGGCGCCGGGAGGCGCGAGGTGGCGGGTCCAGAGCGTATCGCCGGTGGAGTTGGTGCGCAACATGTAAAGGGCATTGCGGCTGCTTGAGGTGTCGAACTCGTACCCGACCGCGAGGAACCCGCCGTCCGACGTCTCCCGCACGTCACTCAGCATCGGGCCGACCGGGCCGTGGTACAACCGGGTCCAGGCCGAGTCGCCGTTCGGCCGGATTCGAGCCAGCCGCATGTTGACCGAGGTGTAGTCGTTGGACTCGCCGCAGAAAATGTAGCCGCTGTCCCGGGTCTGGGCGGCGCCATGCGCCCAGGAGTCAAACATCCGCGGCTCATCGTACCAGCGCGCCCACTCCTCGTGGCCATCCGCGGCCAGCTTGATGGCGCCCATGTCGTACGCCGTGTCCGGAATCCGGCCGGCAAGAAGGCAGCCGCCGTCGAAGGTCGGGATGAATGCCGAGACCGGGCCGCCCCAGGTTGACTGGTAGTTCCAGAGCGAGTCACCCGCCGGGCTGAACCCGCGCACGAAGATTCTTCCGCCGGACTGGGCCAGGACCGCATAGCCGCCGCCGGTCAGCCGGCACGAGAGGCCGCCGTCCGGGTCCACGTCGAGAATCTGGCGTACCGAAGTCGTGTCTCCGGAGTCGTTGGTCCGCGCCAGCACGACGCCGTAGCTGCCGGTAGTGACCTGCATGCCGCCGCTGATGATGTAACCGCCATCCGGGAGCTGGGCCGCGGCGCGGCCGACATCCGCGATGTACCAGTGCCACCGGCGCACAAAGTTGGGGGATGCCAGCGCCAGCACCGGGATTGCCAGGAGGAGTAAGGTCAAGGTTGAGGTTAAGGTTGAGGGTGAGGAACGGCGCACGCTTCTACTCCAGTATCAGTTTCTTCGTCGCCTCGTAACCGTCGGCCTCGAACTTGACGAGGTAGACGCCGCGGGCGAGGTTCGTCGCGTCGATGCGGTACGTATAGCTGCCGGCATTGACGCGCCCCTTGGCAAAGGTCGCCACGAGCGCACCGGTTACGTTGTACAGCTTCAGGCTGACCGCACCGGCGCGGGACAACGAGTAGGAGACGACGGCGGCGTCCATGAACGGGTTCGGCACGATGCGGAGCGAGAACCCGCGGCGGTCGCTTTCCGACCTCGACATGACACCGCCGCCCGCCGGCCGGGAGTCAAGCAACAGCGGCAGCCCGTAGCGCCAGAACTCCAGCGACTTGTTGCCCTTGGTCGCGTAGAGCACGCTGCCGGCGCTCGTGATGTCCGCTCCCGTCTTGACCTTCTTCTTCTTCAGACCGGTCGGCGACAGCCGCGGGATGGTCTCGAGTTCGGCCCAGGAGTTGCCGGCGACCGTGTACTGCCAGAACTCCTGCGTGTTGCTGCCTTTCAGGGCATAGATGCAGCCGTTGACGTATGTAGCGCACCCGCCGTCTTTCGCCTTCTTCGTACCGCCCGAGCCCGGTATCGGCATCGCGACCAGCGCACCGCTCCAGGAATCGCCGTCGGGGTTGTAGCGGTAGAACTCGTGGTACTTCGCCTTGAAGGCGTAAATCTTCCCGTGCACGTCGTCGTACGCCAGCCAGGAGCCCTTGTCCCATTTCTGGTTCGTGCCGACCGGCGCCGGCGCGAGGGTCAGCCAGGCGTCGGTGCCTACGTCATAGCGGTAGAACTCGTTCTTGGTTCCTTTGAGCAGGTAGGGCGAGCCGGTCGTGCCTTTGTACGCCCACACGATGTCCGCGCCGCCCTTCACTTTCTTGCGCGAGACCCCGAGCGGCACGTCCGCCTTCTGGGACCAGGAGTCACGGGTCGCGTCGTACCGGTAGAATCCCAGCTTGTTGCTGCCCTTGGTCGCATAGATGACACCGGAACCGTCGGTGCAGCCCGCCGCGCCCGTGTATACCGGCTTGCCCTCGGTCCCAAGCGGCCACGTCGCGAGCGTGTACCAAGAGTCACTGGTCGGACTGTACCGGTAGAATTCGCTCGTCTTGTTGCCTTTGGCCGCGTAGACCATGCCCCGGGACGCATCATACGTCAGCCAGCCGCCGGCCTTGATGGTCTTGTCTTCGAGGCCGACAGGCATCGGTTGGGCCGAGCTCCAGCCGGACGGCGCCGAGACAACCGTGAGTTCCCACTTCGGGGTGAAGAACCTGCTCCAGCGGCCGCCGCTGTGAGCCCGGCAGTCCCAATCGTATTGGCCGGCCGGCAGCGCGGCGACCGTCCACGTGTCGCCGGTCGAAGTCAGTGTCTGGATGGGAGTCGTACCGCCGTGGTCGAACAGCCGGAACTGGAACGAATCGCAGTTGTAGTTCGGAACAGTCCCCACCCACAGCGTGGGCGTCAGCGTCCTCACGACGTCGCGGTTGGCCGGTGCCAGCGGCGCGGGCCGGGGCAACGGCGAACGGTAACGCTCAACCGGCAGGCCGGGGGTCAAAGTCTTGTCCACCAGGCCGGGGTAGTCGGGCAGGTAGCGGAGCGCGCGGAACGAGGTCGACTCCCACCCGGACGGGCCGTGCTTGATAGTGTCGCCCTGGACCCGCGGGCCCGAGTCGGTTTCCGGGCACATGTAACGCCAGACGTAGCGGCCGTCGGGCGTGACTTCGTAGAACCGGCCCTTGGGCGCCTCGGCGGTCACGGTGTTGCCGTTGGGCAGGCGCTCGGCCCCGCCCATGTTCGCGCCATAGAACTTGCTCGGAGGATTCGCGATATACCTCCAGCAGAGGCTCTCCGGGCCGAACGGCGTGCCGGGTGCGGGCCGTGCGTAAAAGCCGGTGCTGTCACAGGCCGGGATGAACTCATCGACCGAGGAGCCGTCGCCACCGGGCCGCCCCGTGCCGCCGTTGAAGACAAGAATGTGGCCGGCGCCGGGCAGTTCGGGCTTTATCCAGTTGCCGGCGTGGGCCGAGCCGTAGAACTTGCGGTCGGCGTTGGTGCCGGCGCGGTAGGTCTGCGGGTTGCCCCAGCGGTAGAGGATGTCGCCGCCCATGCCCTGCCGGCCGCCTGCGTGGGTGCGGGCTTCGGCCGTGGTCGTGCTGTGGTCGATAACCCAGACTTCGGCAAAGCGCTGGAGTGAAATGAGAATCTGGTCATACTGGGCGTTGTAGCTCAGCCCGTCGCAGTGGAGCCAGTCGTGGGTATTGTCGATAGTGAAGTTCAGGTCCACCAGTTCCGGGTGCGCGGCGACGTTGCCGTAGTTGGCCTTCGTGGAATCAAAGTCTTGGATGAGGTGGTCCCACGCATGCCACTGCCAGACGATACTATCGGTGGCCGTGTCGACCTCCACGATGTGGTCCGGACTGAGCCTGCCGTCGGCCAGCTTCGCCGGGTTCCGGCCCGCGGCGATGGCATCGGCGCCCGACTTGTACTCATACGCGAGGAAGAGTACGTGGCCGTTGGGCAGCATCATCGCGTCGTGGTGCAGGCACTTGGTCGAATCCGAGTAGTTGTAGCCCCAGACTTCGTTGCCGTTCCAGTCGAGCATGGCGACGCGGCCGCCATCCCAGAACCGCGGGTTCAGCAGATTGTCGATGTGCAGAAACATGCCGCTCTCGGTCAGGTAGTACTGGGCCACCATGCCATACGTCGGGTTCACCCACTTGTGAACCACGCGGCCTTTGTTGTCTATCAGGTACGCGTTGCGCGAGAGGCGGTGCGAATAGAGCAGGTAACCGGGCGACGTCCCGCTATCGTTCTGGAACAGCCCGATAGTCGTGCTGTCGGCCGACAGCTCGGTTACGAAGCCGCGCGGCGAAATGCACGTGTCGGCGAGGTCGGCCCAGGTCGAAACCGGCACAACGTCCGCATTGCCGTAGGCAAGAGCGTTCTCGCCGGCGCCGTGATTGTCCGGTTCGCCCGGAGTCCAATGCCCGTAGTCGAAAGGCGCCCCGGACCCCCAGAACCAGCCGCGGTCAGGCCCGGACATGCCGGTCCGCTTGAAGCCCCCCAGCCACGGCCCGACCAGTTTGCCCGACCCGGGCCAGATGGACCAGTAGCTTGTGTCCTGGACCAGCGGGGACACGACGTCGTTGTCCTCCTGGGATGTCATCGTGGCCAGAAACCCGCCCCTGGCGCGCGCCGAGTCGAACGCGGCGTTCCAGGTGATGCCGCCGGGCGCGGCGACGCCGTAGTAATAATGGGTTGTGCCGTCGGAGTGGATGCGAAGCTCGGGTTGAGCCCCGGCCAGGCCGGCGAGAAGCGCGACCAGGGCAATCGAGGTCGCGAAGAACTTGGAGCAAATCCGCATCGTCATAGTGTACTCCCCAGCTTGTTGTGCGTAGAAGTCGGCATTGGCTCCGCCGGAACGGCAGAACCGGGTCTCGGACGTAACCGGACTTGGCGGACTACAAGCTGCTAAAGGACCTTAATCCGTGGCTTGACCTTGCGACCAGTCAACATCCAATTTTAGCGGTCAGGTTCGGTAAGGTCAAGCTGATTGGAGACGAGCATCTACAGATTCCACAGATTACGCGGACTACGGACTCTGGACTTTGGACTATGGACCACGAACTCAGGATTTAGAGTTTGGAGTTTGGGACTTCCCGCCCCTCGCGGGTTTGGGTCAATTGTCGCCCAGAACCCGTCGCGTCGCGGCCGCGTGCTCGGCCAGCGTGCGGGAAAAGGTGTGCGTGCCGTCACCGTTGGCAACGAAGAAGAAATAGTCGTGTCGCTCGGGATTGAGCGCGGCCGCAAGCGCCCGACGGCCGGGATTGGAGATGGGGCCGGGCGGCAGGCCGGCGTGGAGGTAGGTGTTGTAGGGCGACTCGATTCGCGTGTCGGCCACAGTCAGGATTCCCTTGCGTTCGGGCAGGAGACACTCGACCGTCGCGCAGGACTGGAGCGGCATGCCGCGGCGCAGGCGGTTCATGAACACGCCGGCGATGCGGTCAAACTCCTCCGGAACCTTGGCCTCGCGCTCGACGATGGACGCCAGGATGACGGTCTGAGAAGGGGGGAGGGGCGAGGGGCGAGGGGCGAGTGACGAGTCGCGGAGTTCAGAGAAGACGGAGGAGAACTGGCGGAGCAAGCGGCGGACGACGTCGCCGGGCGGCGAGTTGGTCAGGAACTCGTAGGTCTCCGGAAACAGGTAACCCTCGGCCGTGGGTCCGGTCACGGCGAACTCCCTGAGCAGGTTGGTGTCGGCGCAGGCGGCAAGGAAGCTGTCGGCCCGGCAGATGCCGCGTTCCGCAAGTGCCGCGGCAACTTCGTTCATCGTGAAGCCTTCAGGTATCGTGACCATCACGAGCGCGGGTTCCTCGCGGGACAGCAGTTTGAGCACGCGCCTTTCACCGATGCCGACCGGCAGGCGGTAGCGGCCCGGCCTGATGCGCGGCGCGTAGTTGTAGTACCAGGAATAGAAGAAAAACAGGGGCTTGGAGCCGATAACCTGCCGGGCTGTGAGCGTATCGGCGAGCGCGCGGATGCTCAACTCCGGCTGGATGCTCACCTCAACGCGGCGGCCACTCGTCTTCGCCGCTTTCGGGGAACCACACGCGACAAAGGACAAAATGACAAGGAAAAAGGACAAAGTAACAAAGACAAAGGACAAAGCAAACGGGAAAGGACAAAGTGCAGAGGCCCGGTCCGTTTTGGCCTTGGTACTTTCCACTTGCTTTGTCCTTACGACTTTGTCCTTAGTACTTGACCCGAGATCTC
Source organism: Caldifarciminota bacterium (assembly GCA_903908785.1). Classification (GTDB taxonomy): domain Bacteria; phylum Hydrothermota; class Tepidihabitantia; order Tepidihabitantales; family Tepidihabitantaceae; genus UBA2258. The sequence continues at coordinate 32,390 of CAIVTL010000054.1, forward strand.
GCGTCGTCACTTACCTGAACCGATGCTAGCCCCTTCTGGCTGCGAGGAAATCCTCGAGGATGATTGTCGCGGCGATTCGGTCCACGGCCCGCTTGTGCTTCGGCGCGCCGTGGCTGATGCGCGGCTGGTGGTGCACCTTCAACTCGGGGTCGAAGTACGTGCGCTCCAGCACGTGCGCCGCGCGCACCGTGGAGAACCGCTCGTCGTGGAACTCCACCGGCAAGCCGGCTGCCTTCTTGAGCTGTCCGGCAAAGGACCGCACCTGCACGGAGCGCTTGCTCGGTTTCCCGGACTGGCCAAGAGGGAGGCCGAAAACCACCTCATCAACCTCCTGCTCGCAGATGACCTTCAGGAGAGCCTTGAGCAGGTGCTGCTCATCCTTGTGCTCGATAGTCGGCAGACCCTGCGCGATGGTCCTCGTAATGTCCGACACCGCGACCCCGGTCCGGCGCTTGCCAAAGTCAATGCAGAGGATTCTACCCATAGTATCTAAGTGTAGGATACGGCCCGCGCACTGTCCAGCAGATAGGGTCTGGAGAGGACCGCGGCGCGGCCCGCAACACCCATCGTTGCGACCTGCGTCCCGGCCCGCTTGTACCTGCCCCGCTGCGGTCTGCGCTGCGCGTGCGGAAGGCTCCCGCCAAACTCCTCGCGAAGCTCTCTGCGAAGCTCATTCGTAAGCTCCTGTCGAAGCTCTCTACATTGCTCATTCGGAAGCTCATTACGAAGCTCCCTTCGAAGCACCTTTCGATGCGTCTTTCGTCGCTTCCTTCGTCGCACATTGCGAAGCTCCTTTCGTCGCACATCACGTTGCTCATGTCGAAGCTCCTTTGGAAACTCACGACGAAGCTCCCTTGGAAGCTCACAAGGAAGCTCCTTTCGATGCTCTCTTCGATGCTGCTTCGGTTGCTCCTTCTGATGCTGCCCAGAGGGTGACCTCTACCCTTGATTCTCCCCGCTTGCTTCCGCTCCGAACCCGCCGATAATACTGACGTTATGACCATTTTGTCCGGTCCCGCCCAAGGCGTCTTCTTTCAA
>CAIVTL010000055.1 GCA_903908785.1 Caldifarciminota bacterium
AGCAGTAGTGGCCGTCAATGGCCGCGTCTCCGGCTGAGTGAGCCGCGATGACGTGCTTATCCAGCACTGGATTGCTGATAGCGCTGATGTCTACAATCGCCAAACCGTCGCACTCATCGGCGACTAACGCGCGGTGCAGGCTGAGATTCGCCCACACGCCCCAGTGGTACCGGTCGCTCGTGTGGCAGGTGTCTATCAGAACCGGGTGTGTCGAGTCCGCGATACTAATCATCTGGAACGGACGAGGGTTCTCCACCCCCGGCCCGCGCCCGGAGACAAACGCCAGAGCACTGTCGAGAAAGATGTCGAACCCTCCGGCATCGTTGAGTCTGCCGAGTTGGAACGGACTCGTCGGGTCGGTGATGTCCAACGTAATGAAGCGGGTAGGATAGGGGTACGACGTTTCCTCGTAGCTCACACAGACCAAGCACCCTCGGGCGGCAGCAGACAAGACGACGCCGCAGGGATAAGACCCGACTTCGTGCGGGCTGGCCGGATTCGACACGTCCACGAACCCCAACACGCCGCTGGGCTTCCGTATCACGGCCACGTTTCTTGTTGCCGTCATCACGTATCCGCTGTCAACGCATAGGCCGAGCTGACGAGGATTGGCGGCGTCGACGATGCTGTAGGCTCGGAAAGTGTCTTGGCTGACGAAGAAGAGGAACGTATCCACAACGGCGAAGTCGAAGACCGAGTAGGGCATTACGCGGCGGAACACCGGATGGGCCGAGTCGGCAATACTCCACACTTCGAATCGGTTTCCACAGGTCAAGAGGAAAGAGTCGACAAGCGCCGTGTTCGCGGGGGTGAAGCTGAGCTGTATTTCTGAAAGCACGGCTGGGCTGTCCGGGTTGGCAAAGTCCAGAAGGGCAACTTCGCTGCCGAGAGTGAGTGCAACCAGGTTGCCGCGACCGGTCACCTCGCTGGACGACCCCCGGCCGTACTTGCCCACGAGCCGCAGGCCGGTGGATTCGGGCCGGTGGTTCTCAGTGTAGCGCGAGGCGTCGAGCCCGCGCCTCAGGAGCCATTCGGCCTGGAACTTCGGCGGCACACGGGACAGCGACCCCTGCACGGCACGATACTCCTCGAACCCCGGCGAACGGCCGAATGCCGCGGCCACGAGGGCCGCGCCCAGAAGGACAGCCGCCAGCTTCTTCACGCAACCATCATACGCCGTGCCCCCCGCCTGTCAAATCGCCGTGTGCCACGTGTCACGCACGCGTTCCTGCCGCTTGACCCTGCGGAGTCGGTCGGATAGTCTTACCATCTCATGCCTGACGACGTAATCCGAATCCGTGGCGCGCGAGAGCACAACCTTAAGAACGTCAGCCTCGACATCCCGCGCAACAAGCTGGTGGTCATCACCGGCCTGTCCGGGTCGGGCAAGTCGTCGCTTGCGTTCGACACCATCTACGCCGAGGGCCAGCGCCGGTACATTGAGTCGCTCTCCTCCTATGCCCGGCAGTTCCTCGGCATGTTGGAGAAACCGGACTGCGACCAGATTACCGGGCTCTCCCCTGCCATCGCCATCGAGCAGCGCACATCGGCCCGCAACCCGCGCTCCACGGTCGGCACGGTCACGGAAATCTACGATTACCTGCGCCTGCTTTTCGCCCGCATCGGCAAGCCGTACTGCCCCAAGTGCGGCAAGCCGATTTCGTCCCAGACCACCGACCAGATTGTTGATGTCCTCCTCGCCCTGCCCGCCGGCACGAACCTGGTCGTCCTCGCCCCGCTGATACGCAGCCGCAAGGGCGAATACAAGGAACTGCTGGTCAAGGCCAAGCGTCGCGGCTACATCCGCGTGCGGGTTGACCGGGAGCTGTATGAGATTGACGAAGTGCCGGACCTTGAGCGCTACAAGAAGCACGACATCGAAGTCGTGGTCGACCGGCTGCCGGTCAAACCGGACATCCGGAAGCGGCTTGCAGATTCGGTAGAACTGGCACTCAAAGAAGGAAACGGGCTGTGCATAGTCGCGGCACAGGAGCCCCCGACGCAAGTCAAAGGTCAAAGTG
>CAIVTL010000056.1 GCA_903908785.1 Caldifarciminota bacterium
GCCGTTCCTGAGCTACGGCGGCTCCTCCCTGCTCTTGAACTTCATCATGGTCGGCCTGGTCCTCAACGTCGTATCCCGGCCCGAATGAGAAATCCGCAGATTACGCAGATTACACAGATGTCCAGGAGTGTCACCCCGACGCTGAGGAGGGGTCTCGCCCCCATTTCCGTCCGGCCCTCGTCATTAGGAATTAGGACTTAGTAATTGTGACTTCTAACCTAAGGTCCCTCACCCTCGCCCAACTCGAAGCGCTCTGCGCCGAGCTTGGCTGGCCGCGCTACACTGCGGGCCAGGTCTTCATCTGGCTCTGGCAGAAAGGCGTTAATGACATCACCGCGATGACCAACCTGAGCAAGGAACGCCGCGCCCTACTTGCCGAGCGCCACAGCGTCAGACTGCCGGAACTGCTCCGCACCGTCAACGACGAAGACGGCACGACGAAATTCACCTTCAGGCTCGAAGACGGCAACGTAATTGAATCGGTCTTCATCCCGGACAACGACCGCGCGACGGTCTGCGTATCGACCCAGGTCGGGTGCAAACTAGGCTGCGCCTTCTGCTACACCGGCCAACTCGGCTTCAAGCGCAACCTCGCCTGGAACGAAATCTCTGCCCAGGTGTTGGCCGTCCGCCAATACCTAGGAAGTCGCAAGTCACAAGGGGAAAGTTCCAAGTCCGGAACCGCTCCAGACTTTGCCATTTCCCCTTTCCCCTTTCCCCTTATCACCAATGTCCCCTTTCCACTTATCACCAATGTCGTCTTCATGGGCATGGGCGAGCCGTTCCTCAACTTCGACGCCACGATTGAAGCCGCGAAGACCATCAACGCCGAGAACGGCCTCGGCATCGGTGCGCGCCACATCACGATTTCTACGTCCGGGATTCCTGAAGGCATCAAGGCCTTCACTCAGGTGCCGCAGCAGTTCCGACTCGCCCTGTCGCTCAACGCCTCCGACGACGAGACCCGCTCCAAGCTCATGCCGGTCAACAAACTCCATCCCCTCAAAGAGGTCATGGCCGCAATTCGCACCTACACCGACGCAAGGGGCAAGCGCGTGACATTCGAGTACGTACTGGTGGACGGCATGAACAACCGGGACAAAGACGTGAAGCAACTCGGAGTCCTGCTCAAAGGCATTCCCTGCAAGCTCAACCTGATTCCCCTGAATCCGTACCCCGGCTGCGAACTCGAAGCGCCCACGCCCGAGTCGGTCGAGGCCTTTGCCCGCAAGCTCTGGCCTCTGGTCCCGGCCGTAACCGTCCGCCGCTCCAAAGGCGCGAGCATCCTAGCAGGCTGCGGTCAGCTTGCCGGCCTGACCGAGTAGCGTCCGCAGATTACGCAGCCCCGACAACCGCCTGGAATCGGAGAAGACTATCCACAGATTTCGCAGATTACACAGATTCGAGCTGAAGGTTCCGAATCCCCTCGCCCCTTGAGGGAGAGGGCTAGGGTGAGGGGTGAACTTGTGCTTGCGCTTGTGCTGCTCAGCGCTGGATGACAACCTTCCGCGTCCGCCCCCC
>CAIVTL010000057.1 GCA_903908785.1 Caldifarciminota bacterium
GTCTCCGAACACGGCCTGGCCTCAGCACTTCCCCAGAATCCAACTCCTTGAGTCCGCGCCAAATCGTGACTGCGGAGATTCTCGTAGCGCGAGAGACCAAGGTAATGCCACCCCAGCCCACGGCCCTTGCTTCGGTAGCACACCAAATCCTGCGGCTCCGTTCGGTCAGAGTTGGATTGAGCGCGTTGAACTTGTCGCGAAGCGTTGCGAGTTCCACACCTTTCTGAATCGGCTAAAAAAAGCAATCATTACAGTTATTTATTTACGGTCGCTAAGTACCAGACAGGGAATCCAAAATATGAAATTAAGTGGCGGCCGGCCGGCTGTGCGAGGAATACTTCGGCCAGAAGAACGAACTGCCCGGCATGGCGGGCGCGCCCGAGAACGGCGCGCCGACGGTTTGACACCGATTGCCGGCCGGACTAGACTGTTGCCCTAAACCTTAAGGAGATAAGATGAAAAAGCTGATTCTTGTCTGTGTTCTCGGACTCGCGGTTGCGGCCGTTGCCCAGCCGTTCCACGAGGGCAAGTACGTGACCGCGCCGTGTCCGCCGCTGGCCGTCGCGGATTCCACCCATGACTTCGACGTCCGGTTCTATCGCGTCGACCTGAACCTGGCGATGACCTCGGGCGCGATGACTGCGCACGTGAGCGTGGACCTCACGCCGAAGCACGGCAGTTTCGACACGTTCAGCCTGCACATGGTGAGCCTGGTCTGCGACTCGGTGCGCCGGGCTGGCAATGCCTGCACGTTTACGACCCCGAGCGGCCTGCTGCACATTACCCTGGACCGGCAGTTCGCCAACGGCGAGTCGCTGACCGCAGACATCTACTACCATCGCAATTCCGGAACGGCGGACCGCGGCTTCTACTGGTACGCGCGGGGCTCGCAGGGCATCCCCCACGCCCTCTGCTATTCCACGACCGAGCCGTCCGACGCCCGGTACTGGTTCCCGTGCTTCGACGAGCCGTGGGACAAGGCCGACCGCGGGTGCGCCATCAACTTGACGACGCCGGATTCGATGAGCGGCTGCTCGAACGGCCTGCTGGACAGTGTGACGACCAACTCGGCCGCGCACACCAAGACCTGCTGGTGGAGCCAGCGCTATCCGATTGCGACCTACTTGATGACATTCGCCGGCTCGCGCTGGACCAGCTTCAAGCAGTGGTTCCACGTGAGCCCGTCGGAGTCGCTCTACATGCAGCACTTCAACTGGCCCGAGGATTCGGCGGACGCGGTCAGTTCCTATGCCAACACCGTGGACATGATAACTTTCTTCGGCGACTCGCTGCGCTACGGCCGCTATCCCTTTCAGAAGTACGGGATGGTCGAGGCCTACCCGTTCCAGTGGGGCGGGATGGAAAACCAGACCCTGACTATGGTGCATCGGAACTGGGTGCTGTACGGCGACGACGACGGTATCTCCCACGAAATGTCGCACCAGTGGTGGGGCGACATGGTCACGTGCGTCGACTGGCGGAACATCTGGCTGAACGAAGGATTCGCGACCAACTCGGCCAACCAGTACCTGTATCATACGTCCGGGCAGTCCGCCTTCGTCAACCAGATCGAGTCCCAGGCCCAGGACTACTTCGACGAAGAGGCCAGCGACCCGCGCCCGGTGTATGACCCGCCGTATCCCGACCACCTGTTCGACTGGGGCCACTCGTACTGCAAGGGCGCCTGGGTGCAGCACATGCTCCGCTACGTCGAAGGTGATACCATCTGGTCCCAGCCCGGCATCCACTTCCAGGCCCTGCGGGCGTACGGTGACAGCTTCAAATACGGTAACGCCAGCACCGCGGACTACGAGCGAATTCACGAGCACATGACCGGCCTGGACCTATCCTGGTTCTTCAATGAGTGGATATACGACATGGGATACCCGGTGTACACGCTCGGCTGGGAAGGCCGGCAGACCGGCGACGGCTGGGAAGTCGTACTGGATCTGTCCCAGAACAACAGCAGCGGGGCACCGGAGGTATTCCACATGCCGGTGGAAGTGAATGTGACCTGGTCCGGCGGCAGCCAGACCTTCCGGTACGACGTGGCCACCAGCCCGCAGCAGAACGTATTCGCGGTCGGCGGGCAGCCGACCAGCGCCACGTTCGACCCCAAAGACTGGATTCTCGACCAGCACTCGACCCACGTCGGGGTGGCGCAGGGTCCGTCCGGGCAGACCTTCCAGACTGCTTTGCGGCTGGCCGGGCCGAACCCGGCGCGCGGCCCGGTGCGGCTCGGCTACGAACTGGCCGGAAAGGCCGCGGCCCGGATTGACATCTACGACGGTATGGGCCGGCTGACAAAGACGTTGCTCGAGGGCCAAAGCCAGGCCGGGCGCTACAGCGCGACATGGGACCGCAGGGGCAGCGACGGCAAGACAGTCCCTGCCGGCGCCTACTTCTGCCGCCTCAGCGCCGGTGCCGAGAGCCGGACCGTCAGGCTCGTGCTCGCCGACTGACGCAAGTCAGGAATGTACCTACCGCGGCCACCCGGTGGCCGCGGTTCTTTTTCGAGCGGGGGAGAGCAAAGCCCGGAAGCCGGATTTGAATCGCCGGAGAGGATTATCCGCAGATTTCGCAGATTACA
>CAIVTL010000058.1 GCA_903908785.1 Caldifarciminota bacterium
AGGGTGTCCACCGTGACCATCAGCGTGTCGGACCAGTCGGCGCTGTACTTGCCCTTCTCGTCCTTCGCCTTCACCTTAACCGGATACACCCCGGTCGCGCTCCAGTTATGAGACGCGGTAACGGTGTCCCCGGATTTGAAGAGAGCGGTGATTGTTGAGTCGCCGTCGCCCCAGTTGAAGATATAGAGCACTTTGTCCCGGTTCGGGTCGGTCGTCACCGAGACATAGCTTGCCGTGTCGGTGAGTGCGACTGCGGCAGGGCCGCTGGGCTTCGCCGGAATATTCGGCGGCTTGTTTTGGCAGCCCACCATGAGTACGAGGGCTACCAGTAGTGATACGGTCAAGAGCAGGCTTTTACGCATGCTTCCTCCTGTTTGCATCTTTGGGCCGCAGTGTCGGCCCGGTTTGAATCCGATGAGGCTCAATTCGGAGTAAAAGATACATTCCTTCCGCCAAGAGTCAATAGCGGACAGAAAACGGGGTTGGCGGCCAGGTATTGACAAGAAGCCAGGGTCCCGCTCACGCGAAACCCCGTCGGCCCGACTTAACCTCCCGTGGAATCAGCCTTTCCGGCTCGCGGGAGCAGGCAGTGGCTATCGCCACTAGTTTGACATCCGCGGCCGGGAGCCTAGCATAGTTCGGATGACACGCACGATGTTCCTGCTGGCGTTGGCCCTGGGCTGGGCCTTGGCGTATGGGGTCGGGGGTCAGGGGTCGGGGGTCGGGGGCCGGGGGCGGACCTTTGCCGATACTATCGAGAGCTTCGACCACGGTGACCTGCAGTTGCGGTCGTTTCCGGGCGAGGACCTGCAGCCGGATTCGTGGATTCTGGACACAAACGTTACCTATAACAATTCGCCGTATTCGCTCAAGCTGTACGGCAACACCTGGAAGCTGGAGAGCATCGCGCCGAAGAGCGTGGATTCCGGGGACGTATGGCAGGTGGCGATGTACACGGAAAGCCTGGGTGAAATCCAGGGGTTCGGGCTGGTGACGCCGAGCGAGACCTTGTTCTACTCGTTTGCCGGGACCGAGGAAGTGAACCCAGGCACATGGGTTACGGTATACCAGGGCGCGTTCGCGCTCCGGACGTGGAACGTGTACGAGCTGCCCGTGGGCCAGGACTGGCTGGCCCGGTTCGGGCACCTGCCGACCATCGTCGGGCTCGTATTCATCAATGACCAGGACGCCGGGGCGCGCGCCAAGGTCTACTTCGATGAGATAACGGACATCACGGGCGACCTGCCGGTCGCGCCGCAGGTGGAGATAACGCACACGACGGGCGCGGTCTTTCGCGGCGCGGGTGGGCAGGACAGCGTGCCGGTGCAGTTCCAGAGCCAGGTCATTGATCCGGACAGCCGAAGCCACGAGTATTTCTGGTACTTCGGGGACGACTCCACGAGCCATGACTCCAATCCCAGCCACACCTACCTGGTTCGGGACAACCATGACTACACGGTGCTGCTCGAGGTCGAGGACAGCACCCGGCTTTGGGGCAGGGCTTCCTGTCAGATTCACGTTGACCCGGGGCCGACGTCCTTCCCGGTGAAGATGAACTTCACGGGCGACATCATGCTGGCGCGCGGGTATGACGTCCCGGGCGGGCTGATTGACTCGCTGGGGGTCAACGCGATATTCGACCCGACTCTGCCCTGGCTGGGCGATGCCGCGGACATCACCGTGGCCAACCTGGAGGGTCCGATTACCGCGCAGGGCACGCGCCACCCGACCAAGCCGATTGTGTTCCGGGGCAAGCCGAGGAACATCGCCGGGCTGGTCCACGCCGGTATCGACGTGGTCTCACTGGCCAATAATCACGTGATTGACTACGGACTGGCAGGCATGCGTGAGACCCAGGAGAGCCTCGCGGCGAACCGCATCGCCTATTCGGGTGCGGGGGCGAATTCGGACGAGGCTTACCAGCCGGTATTCCGGCAGCAGTCCGGGGTCAACGTCGCATTCCTGGCGGCCTGCGACCGGAACGGCCAGTACGACAACTACCAGCCGTACCTCGACGCCGGACTGAACAAGCCCGGGTTTGCCTATCTCGATACCTGCAACCTGCGCAAGCAGATACGGGCGGTTGAAGGCGATGCCGACGTGATTGTTATGGAGTGGCACACGGGCGAAGAATACAACCCAGCGCCCAAGGCGCTGGGGAATGACGAAGTTCGAGAGGCGAGAGGCGAGAGGCGAGAGGCGAGAGGCGAATTCGGTGACGAGCTCTACTCGCCGTTTGCGCGGTTCCCGGCGCCGGGGGATACCGAGGAGCGGCACCGGGCAATCGAGGCCGGGGCCGACCTTGTGGTCTGCCATCACCCGCACGTGCTCCAAGGGTTTGAGGTCTACCAGGGCAAGTTGATTGCCCATTCGCTGGGCGACTTCACGTTCGACCTCGACTACCCGGAAACTTACCCGACCGTGATACTGAACGGCGCGATTGACGCGACCGGGTTCTACGACTATTCGCTCACGCCGGTCTATCTCGACGATTACATACCGGTCCGGGCGCGAGGCGAACTCGGGACATACATCCTCGATTACCTTGCCCGGCGGTCGCGGGACCTCGGGACCTGCCTCGTCACCAACCGGGACAGCGTGACCGCGAGAATCATCCTTGATACTACGGGGTTGCCGCGTACCGTCTACCCGCACAGCGACGAACTCCAGTTGCGGGAAGAGAACGGCTACTGGGTCTCGGGCCCGCTGCGCCTGCCGCGCAACGGCAGCCTGTCGTCCGTCGTCTCCGCCACGCCTTCCCGGAACTGGCAATTCCGGGTCGGGCGCGAGATGGTCTGGTTCGGCAACATGGAGGACGAAGGCTCAACGCCCTGGTTGCTGAACCAGTCCGGCGAAGGCTATGACACGATTGCGTATCGGGGTAGCAGGTCGATGCTGCAAGTGCGCGCGCCGGGGAGCAGCGCGATTACGACCAACCTTGAAGACCGGCTGGTGTGCTACTCGGACTCGACCGGGTACACACTCTGCGCCCGGCTCAAGACGCAGGATGCGGAGAGCGCCGGCGCTGCGGTCGAGTTCTACACCAGCCGAAGCGGCGGCAGCCCGCTCGGCTCAAGCGACCTCGGCGCCCATGTCTCGGGCACGAGCGACTGGACCTTCTACTACAGAAACTTCACCCCGGCCGCCAACACGCAGTACTTCGACGTGTGGCTGACGAGCAAGGCGCCACCGTCCGGAGATGGTGATGCGTGGTTCGACGACGCAAGCGTGATTGAATGGGAAGACTGGCAGCCGCTTTCCGGGCCGGTAAGCATCCAGCACCCGAACGACATCTACTGGATTCAAATCCGGGCCGATGCGGCCACCGACAGCGCCATGCTCTCCTGCGAAGAGACCGACTTCAGCCCCCCGACGAGCGTCGCTCAACTCACCGGCCGCGTCCCGATGTTCCGCTCGTTCCAGACCTGTCCGAACCCGGCCGGCACCGCGCCGGCAATCCGGTACAACCTGACCGCTTCGGCGAGAGTCGCCCTGAGAATCTACAGCGTCCTCGGGCAGGAAGTCAGGACGCTGGTCAACGGGACGCAGTCCCAAGGCCCGAAGTCCGTGCTCTGGGACCGCAAAGACAACCGGGGCAGGCTTGTCGGCGCGGGAACCTACTTCTGCCGGCTGCAGGCCGGCCAGCGCGAGCAAACCAGACAGCTTGTCCTGCTCAGGTAGCGCCCGACTGCGAGTGCGGGGCGGCAAGCATCAAGCTGCAAGCCGCGCGGGCAGTGCCCCCCGCAACTTCAGTTTCAATGGGGCGTTTCCCTATTCGAGCAGTTGTCCCATGGGTATCGTCCACAGGCGGTCGGCCAGTCTTGCTGTTTCCCTGCCGTTGTACGCGAGCACTGCGGCTACGCAGGCGGGCGTCCGGTCCAGAAACGCCCGCAAGCCCGACAGGTCACTCTCGCCCCAGCGCGTGGCCGCCTTCACTTCGATGGCGAAAACCCGGCGTCCGACCTCGATCACGAAATCCACCTCGTACCGACCCTGTTCGTGCCAGTAAGCCAGTTGCGCGTCAGGCAGATGGGCTTCGAGCAACGCTGCCAGGTTCTGGCCGAAATAAGTCTCAAACAGAGCGCCGCGCAGCAGGTCGTCGTGGCCCGGCTCAATCGTGGTTATGCCCGCCAGATGCGCCGCCAGCCCGCTGTCGGCAAAGTGCAACTTGGGCGACTTAACCAGACGGGAGCTGCGGTTCTTCAGAAACGGTGGAAGGCGGCGAATGAGAAACGAGGCCTCCAGCAGAGCGAGATAGCGCGCCGCCGTGACGGCATTGAGTTTGGCGTCACGTGCCAGAGTGCTCGTGACGAGCACCTGCCCGGTGCGCAGGGCAGCCAATTGCGCGAGGGTGCGAAACGCCACCAGGTCCGTAACCTGCGACAGTTGCCGCACATCGCGCTCGACATAGGTCTGCACGTACGCACGAAACCACTCGGTTACGTCCGCCGCCCGCCCGAGACATGCGGGTGGCAGACCGCCCGTCAGTACCTCCGGCTCGGAAACGGGCCGTGCCTTGCCCGAAGGCAACGCGGGCGAACTCAGGAATTTCACGAGAAACGGCCGGTCGCCGGTTGTCTTCAGTAGTTCTCGCCGGGTCATCGGGTGCAGAGTGTAGTAGCCGGCGCGTCCGGCCAGGGTTTCGGAGACGTGGCCGAGGAGTGCGAGGTTGGCCGACCCGGAGAGGATGAAATGCCCCGGCTGCCGCCGCTCATCAACACTCCGTTTGATCGCGACCAGCAACTCCGGGCAGCGCTGAACCTCGTCGAGAATGACAGGGTGTGCCAGGAGCGACTCCGGATTCGCCCGCGCGGCCGCCAGCGTGGCAAAATCATCGAGCGTGCGGTAGTCGTGGCCCCGGGCGAGGGCCGGCTCGTTCGCAAGCAGCGTGCTCTTACCGGACTGGCGCAGTCCGGAAAGTACCACCACCGGCAACTGCCGCAACGCGCGCGTCAGGCGCGGGGCGATTTCACGGGGAAGGTAGTCTGTCATAATGACATATACGATAGCGTCATTATGACATGAGGTCAAGGCGTTCCCCGCCCCCTAAGCCCGGCATTGAACCACAGGCATAATTTTCGTGGACAGGTCACTTGTCTCGATTCCGCACCCCCGCAGTGTACACGCCAAGCTGCTCGACACCCGCAGGCAAGTCCCGGGCAAACTCCTGGAGATTCCGGACCAGCCCTTCGGTTGCCGAAGTGTCCACGGCACAGATAGACACCAGGTCGCCCCCGCAGGCCACATTGCCGGATATCCGCCACCGCCCGACCTCGGTCCACCGCCGCGAGGAGAACCAGTCGTAGTAGACGATTGCCACCTTTGTGCCTTCCCGGTTCGCCAGGCTGTACGCCTGGTCGTCGCCGTAGCGGTTCGCCAACTTCAGCCTGGCGGGTTCCATGCTGCCCAGACCCGCCAGGTCCAGCAGCTTGGTGTCAGCGAGAAAGGAGGCGGCGCCGATGTCATTCACGGCGACCGGTATGCCTTGATAGTACCTCCTGAGGAAAAGCCCCATCTGGTACTGCTGTTCGTATGTGTTCTTGGCCGCCTGCGGGATGAAATACAAAGACCTGGCCGCCCGGATGCCAAGGGGACCGGCGATGAGGGCAACGAGCAACGCGGCTGCCGCGTAACGCGGCAGCCGCTCACGGCGGATTCTCCACGCGAATGCCCCGGGCCCGAGGTCCCCCACCGCGGCGGCGACTGTGGTCACTCCGATAAACACGAGATAAGCGTCGTACCGGTAGAACCACCCTGCCTGCGCGAAGCTCAAGTGCAGGAGGGTTACACCGACGAAGGCCGCAAGCGCGTACGTGCTCGTGGTCCGGGGAGCGCGCTTCACCAGGCGGAATACAAGCAGGAACGAGGCGACAATCAGAAGCAGGAGGAGATGCGGACTCTTTCCGGCGGTGGCCCAGGCGCGGTAGCCGAAGAGGATTTCGGCGATACCTCGGGCATGGAGACTCGGGACCGAACCCTTCAGTAGCACGCTGTTCGGCAGAAAGTACCAGCCGGCCGAAACGGACCAGATGCCGTACGCCACCACAGGCAGCAGAGCAGCCGCCGCGACGACGCCCGCAGTAAGCCTGCGCCGGTTCAGGGCAAAGAGGACGCAGACGACCGCGGCCAGGAACACGCCCTCGTATCTGACCGCGGTCACCAGTGCGGCCAGTAGCGCCAGCAGTGCGACCTTGCCCGGAGGCAGGCGCGCGGTGGAGGAGAGAGCTCGCGCCGACAACCAGACGAAGCAGAGGGTGAGTATCGCCTGCAGAACGTGTTCCATTCCGGTGAATGCCAGCGACGGCAACGGCGTCAGAAACAGAATCAACAGGCAGACAGCGAAGACCACCAGGCGACCGGTGACGTGCTTCGCGATAACGGAATACGCGACGACGACCGCAACCGTGCCAAACAGCAGGTTAAGGACGAATGGCGAGACCTCGTTCACCCCGAACAACGCATAGGTGCCGAGGAGCAGCAGGGTCCAGAGCGGCGAAGAGGAAGAGCTTGAGAACCCATAGCGCGTGATGCCCCAGACGCCGTGCAGGATGCTGTTCTTCGCCATGGCCATATGGATGTAGGCATCATCCAGCGGATATATCAGGCGGCCCCCGGTCATGCGCATCGACAGCGCCAGCAAGACCGCCATTGCCAGCCAGAAAACGGCGACGGCGCCGATGACCGGCCAGTGCCGCCCGGCGAACGCCCCCGGGGATTTCTGGGACATATTGCTTGACTCCGTATTAGTCAAGGCCGGCGCGGATTTCGGGGATACCTGACTCAACTCCGTGTTCGTCAAGGCCGAGCGCTCTGATTTCATCGCGGACATGGTAGCGGACGGCGCTTCCATGTCAAATGCGCAGGCCGAATCCCGCGCCTCGGCGGACCCTCGCCGTCCAGCCCAGTTTACTATATGTTATGCGGAAATCAGCCCCCGAAATCTCGTAACTTAGTCATTAGCAATTAGTTATTAGACATTTCCCCAAGTACCCTACCTCATCCCCCAGACTCTCTGGTGAATTATGGAGCAAATCCTCCGGGAGACGATTCGGGAGGCTCTTCTCCAGACAATGCGGCAGAGAGTCCGGAGCATCATTTGGCAGATTGTCTGGAAGACCATGGAGAAGACAATCTCCCGCAGAGTCTGGCGGACAGTCTTGACCACTGTCTGGAGAATCATTCAACCGACAATCCCGAAGATTGCCCGGCGAATCATTTGGAGGACAATCCGGCGAACAATCGGGCAGACAATCTGCCAAACTGCTCAGCAGATTGTCTGGTGATTCGTCTGCCGGATTATGTGGAGAACTATCGGGTGAACTATCGACCCAGCGCCATCTTCAGTTCGTTCTCCGCCGCCCGCACCATTGCACCTCGATGTTGAATGTGCCTTGACAGGCATCACAAAACGGTTACCGTCCCCGATATCCGAAGATGGCATCACGCCGAACTTTGTCCGCCTTACCGAGATTCGGTTGCATTTGCTCCCGCATCTGCCATTTCTTAGTGTCATTCGCGTGTTTCACTTTGGCGAATGGGACTGCGGTAATTGTTCTCAACCGTGCAGGGCCACCGCACCCTTCGACTTGCGCGTGTATGATCTCATCTATGACGTACAATGATAGTTTTTCTGCCGGTTCTCTGCCTGCAATGACCTCTTTGGACTTCTTTGGGTATAAGCATTTGAGCAGATACGATGCCACGGGTCCACCACTGCCAATGGCGGCGTGCTTGCGCACTGTTTCCACATGGACTACCTTGTCTTCCTGGTCAAATGTGGCTTTGAGCAAATCCGTTTGGCTCAACGCAGCATCTTTCACATTCTGCTGATAGCGGACACCCAAGAGCAGTTCAATATCGGGATCGCTTCGACTGCTCCTGTTTGCCACGTAGTTAATCAGGTCCTCCGCAAACTGTCGAAACATCCGCAGCGACGTGATGTTGGCGTTCGCGCAGCAGTCATTAATGTAGGCCATTGCGGCGTCAATGTCTGTTTGCGCACCGGCTCCAACAAAGACAATTACGCCAGTATCTATGGGTTTATCATCAAACTTGCAGATTGATTCGTCTACATGACCACCCGACACGCGACTATCTGTAGCAAGGACTATGCCGCCAGCGTACTTCAGACCAAGGGCAATTGACATTCTGTGCTCCTCCTGTCGGCACTTATGCGGCCTCCGAACATGAGGAATCGTAACGGGCCGGACTGCGTTGTCAATTATCCAGCCCGCCCCTCTTTGGGTGCGTCAGGTATATTGTTCCCCTCCCTAGGGATAACGGAGGCATCTGCACTCGCCGGAACTCGAAACTCCCTACTTGCCTTGGTCACGCAGCAGCCTGCCCAGGATCGTGGTGAACGTGTGGATGTCGCCCGAGAACTCGAAGAAAGGGTTGGCACCGGAGGCTCTTTCCAGTTCCACACCGTTCCTGTAAGCCCGGAAGTCGAGCACGTTCCCTAGGGTGATTGAGGTACCTCGGCGTCCACCCACGAAGACCAGACGTTCGCTCGTCAGGTAGAGTTGCCCGTCATCTATTCGAGTGAGCGCGTCATCCGAAACAACATTCACACCCAAGTCGCCGGCGCGCCAGTAGAGCCCTCTCACGATCTTGAGCCGTAGAGTTGGGCCGCTGTAGCGGACCCGTCTTGTACGGCGTCTATACTCGTACCAACTTCCCGATGCGGTGAAATAACATCTTTCATCATGATGGAGTGCGATTGGCACCTGGACCTCCGGCATTGCACCGTTCCTCAGTTTCCATAAACGACGGTATCTGTCCAGTAGCTCGCGGTCTCTGCTGTCGGAGAGGTCCACACCAAGTTCTCTGGCGAGTTCGGTCAGCGCCGCGTCTTCATCCGGCGAGACGCGCTGGTCCGCTGCCACCCTTACAACGCACTCGTGCAGCAGCCTGCTCGCGCACTCCAGGTAGAGCCGGCGGGCGTCTTGCTCGTCCAGTGCCAAGTAGCCCGCGAGACGTGTAAGTGCATTCCTGCCATCGTCGGTGAGCCTCCCCTGTCGGATAGTCCTGTCAACATTGTCTTGGAAGATTCGCCCGGCGATTTCGACGTGTACGTGCGCTGCCTGTTCGTCTGACAGTCCCAGGAGGCCCTGCAGGTACTTGAGGTCTTGTTTCTCCTCTGGGTACACATCGTCATCTTTCAACGTGTGCGCCTCGTACTGGCGGTATAGCTGCAGTCTCGCATCATGACTCAGACCCATCACGTTGGTTTTGTACTTGTCCAGGACGGACTGAACCTGGCCGGCGGTCACGTCCTCAACATGTTCGGCGTGCGCCAATAGGTTGTTGACCTCGATGGCTGCATTGCGCCTCACAGGAATGTGGAGCAGTTTCTGCATGATGCTGGGTCGATGCAACTCTTCTTCAACGTACGGCTGTGGCACTCATACCTCCTTGCAGTCATGACATGACACTGGTGGCCCGTTTCCGAATTCCGCCCCGACCGTCTGTGCTTCGCGGCGTGGGGTCAACTTCAGCATCTCTCCGTGATTCTCGGCCATCTCTGCCCGTTGTCAACTCCGCGCGGGAGTTGGCGGTCGTCCAGGATTTCCTTCCCCCCGTGTCCGTACTCTCCCCAGATGCCGACTCACCTCACACAAACGAGCTTTCGCCTCTCTCCGAGTTCTCTACCATGAACTCTGGCATTCAGGAAGTAGACTCCGGGATTCAGCGTGGACAGGCTCGCGGTATAGCGCGTAGTACCCGTTGGCGCATAGACTCGCCATGAGGAGGCTTCCCTTCCCTGTAGGTCGCAGAGCGATAGCAGAACGGATGCCGGCTCTGAGAGCCTCAGAGTGTAAGAGAGGTCATGATTCTGGATCGTGCCAGCAGCGAGTTCTGACTCACCGAACCCGGTCAAGAGACTCGCCTCCGCGACACCCGTCCCCGAACGCAAGCTGATTACGACGAAATCATCACTGCTGCCGGTGCCGTAACTAAGTCCTCCAGCGTAGATGTTGTCGTCTGCTCCATAGACAACCGAGAAGGCCACATCCTCGTGGTTCCCCGGGCCATTGTACCGGTAGAGCCAGCGTTGAGTGCTATCCGTCGCCAGGCTGACCACGATGAAGTCGGTCCCAGTCCCGTCGTCGTAGCTTTCACCTGCTGCATAGACATTCCCATCCGCGCCGTACACCACCGAATGGGCAATGTCTTGACTGTTTCCCGAGCCATTGTAGCGGTACACCCAGCGTTCGCCGCCCGAGGAAGTCAATCCAATGACGACGAAATCCCATTCGCTTGCCGTGCTGTAACTCTGGCCTACCACGTAGATACTCCCGTCCGTGCCGTAGACAAGCGCATTGGCCTGGTCCGGACTGCCGTCATAATCGTATCGGTAGACCCAGCGTTGTGTGCCAGCCGATGTCAGGCCGACCACCACCAAATCGCCGCTAGTCCCGGTGGCGCAACTCTGCCCGGCTGCGTATACGTTCCCGTCTATGCCGTAGACCAGCGAGTTGGCCCAGTCCGCAAGACTGTCAGGGCTGTCGTAGCGGTAGAGCCAACGCCGGCTGCCACCCGGAGTCAGGCTGACCACGACGAAATCGCGGTCAGTCTCGTCGCCGTCGCTAGCTCCAGCCGCATATACGTTTCCGTCACTTCCGTACACCAGTGACTTGGCCTCGTCATAGCCGTTCGCCGGGCCGTTGTAACGATATACCCAGCGCTCGGCGCCATTCGTTGTCAGGCTAATGACGCAAAAATCGTAGCCAGAGGTGTCGCCGTTGCTCCAGCCAGCGGCATAGATGTTGCCGTCTCCGCCATACACAAGTGAGCGAACGCAGTCGCTCGAGTCGCCTGGCCCGTTGTAGCGGTAGACCCAACGCTGCGAGCCAGTAGCGGTCAGACTGATCACGGTGAAGTCTCTGCACGTTCCAACGCCGGAGCTGTACCCGGCTGCGTAGATGCTTCCGTCCGCTCCGTAGACTAGATCCCAGGCTGCGTCGTCTCCGCCGCCTGGGCCGTTGTAGCGATACACCCAGCGTTCATGGCCATCGGAGGTAAGGCCGACAACAATGAAGCCGGGAGAAACCTCGCTGGGCCAGCATTCCCCCGCCGCATAGATGTTCCCGTCTGCGCCGTAGACGACGGATTTGGCATAGTTAAGGTTGCATCCCGAGCCTGTGTAACGATAGACCCAGCGCTCAGTCTGGCCGCTGGCGAGAGCCAGCATGACCCCGAGAACGGTCATAGCTCGAATCATTCTTCC
>CAIVTL010000059.1 GCA_903908785.1 Caldifarciminota bacterium
ACGAAGGCGCGGGGCAGGACTGCGTGGTTGCGATACACCGAGTACTTCTGGCCCGCGAACACGCGTTCGAGTTGCGGCTGGCTGAGAACCGTGCGAATCCGGGCGATGGCCTGCTGTGTCTGCGCGTCGTAGCGCGAGGCGTCGTCGGGCAGAGTCGGGGCGATGACGTACTTGATGTTCGCGAGGTTCATGTAGTTGGGGTTGAGCAGGTTGTCGGGCCGGAACATCACGCTGGAACCCGAGCCGAGGAAGTCCTGGTAGACCTGCAGCGGGTTGGGCATCTGGCCGGCAACGCTCTGAATCCCGTTGTAGGCGAGGATGCCGTCGTCGCTCCGTTCGTAGAACCAGGGCAGGACCCGGTACAGCGACGTGTCCTGCTTCAGGAACGCAACAGCCTCGTCCGGGGCAAAGTACTCCTTCGGCGGGGTCACGCCCCGGATGTAGCCCTTCTGGTCGTTCCAGAGGTTGAGCGACAGGCCAAGGTCGAGAATCATCACGGCAGCCAGAATGCCGGCAAACACGACCGGCTTCAGCTTGCCGCTGCTCAGCAGCCGGACGAGGAGAAATCCCAGTGCGGCCACGGCCGCGGCGAGCAGCAGGCCACCCAGCATGGCGGGGTAGTTGGCCTCAAGCGCGGCGAGCTTCTGCTGGGTCGGGATGGTCGCCGAGCGGAGCAGGGACAGCATCGGCCCCTTGAGCGCGGCGAACACGAGGAGCAGGGCAAGCGGAATGGCGGCGCCGACCAGCGTGGCGCGGGTGGTCTTGCGCACGTCTTCCTCCCGCGACTCGCGGAGCACGTAGTCGAATCCGAGCCCGGCCAGGACGACGAGCGAGAACGCGGCGAGGAAGAATATCATCGCCGGGCCGCGGAACTTGCTGATGCCCGGAAAGAGGTAGTACGGGATGTAGTAGAACGGCGTGTTGCCGCCCCAGGCCATCAACAACGCGCCAGCAAAGGAGAAGGTGAAGAACTTGACGTTGCGGTCTTTCCAGCGCCGGAACACGGCGATGAAAGCGAAGAGCAGGGGCAGAATGCCGAGATACTCGCTGTGGAGCTTGAACGGGTTCTTGCTCCAGTAGGCATCAAGTCCGCCCGAGAACTTCGGGGTCACGAGGTCGAAGGTTTCTACGACCGGCATCGACCAGGACGAGGCGTACTCGTAGCCACGCTCGCCGCCGCGCGAGGCGAAGGGCATGTTGCCGTAGACCGGCAGGTACTGGATTGCCGCCAGCGCGCCGGCAAAGGCAACCGCGAACAGGAAGTAGGCGCTCAGCTTCAGGGCCGCGCCCCGTGCCTTCTCTCGAACGATTGACCGGATGAGCATGAACAGGAAATAGGCGAAGAGTATCAATACGGTGTAGTAGACCTTCTGGACGTGCCCGGACAGCAGTTGCAGCGCGAGCACGAAGCCGGTGAGCGCGAAGTAGACGAACCGGCGACGGTCCATACCGCGATGCAGGAAGAACAGGGCAAGCGGCATGAGCGCGGAGCCGATGAGCCGTCCGTCGTGGCCCGCGTAGGCGAGCGTCACGAGGCTGCCGGCCATTTCATACGCGATGCCGCCGAGCGCAGCCGGTAGCGTCGAGAGTTTCAACTCACGCAGGAACAGGTAGGTGCCGAGGCCGGCAAGGAAATGGTGCAGCACGAATGTCCAGGTCCAGACGACGTGCACGGGCAGGATGGAGCGGAGCAGCAGCGTGGGGTAGAACATGTCGGCAAAGAAGCCCGCGACCGTCGGCTGACCGCAGAGCACGGCCGGCCACCAGAGCGCGACGTTGCCATGGGAATGGATGTAGCTGGCCATGAACTCGCGCCAGAGGTAGCTGCCGGAGCCGAGCCAGTCCGTGCCGAAGAGCATCTTGTCACCGAACAGGTACTTGCCATAGAACAGCAGCGGCAGGAGGGCGAAAACGACTATCGCCGCGAGTTGGAGACGGGATTCCGGGACCTGCGGCTGGCGACCGGCGTCCGGTCGTCCGGACTTCTGTATTCTGGCTTCCGGCTTCTGACTTCTGACTTCGCCCGAACCTTGGCGCTGGGTTTGGTGTTTCATCGCGCCTTCAGCTTACCGAGCCTTGGCAGCAAAGTAAAGATGAGAGCCAGCAGCCCTTCGCTGGTCGTTATCCAGATTCGTGACATCAGGGCGGCGATGATTGCGACCGGCTCGGGCACGACCAGCCGGAGCGCGAACGTGAAGATGCCCTCCCTGACGCCGAGGCCGGCCGGGCTGATGAGGACGATGAACCCGAGAATCCAAGACAGGGCAAAAGCGCCGGCAACCATCGGCAGCCGGGATAGGGCCAGCGGGTAGAAGGAACGGATGAGTAGGTAGCAGCCCACGCCCTGAACGACCCACATCAAGACATACAGGCCGAGAATGCCCAGCAGTCGGCCGAACGACATCCGGATTTCGAAGACCGGCTGGTGCAGCTTCTTCAGGATGAAGCCGGTGACTCGGTTCAGAATCGGCGGGTACACGGCAACGATGCAGAAAGGAACGAGCAGGAACGCCAGGTATGCCCGGCCCGGTATCATCCCGCGCGGAACCAGTGCGACCGCGAGGCCGAAGAGGATGACCGCGCCCAGCAGGGACAGGGCGATTTCCATGACTGTGCTGACCGCAGTCTTGGCTTCGCTCACCCCGTGCTTCTTCGCCATGTACATGCGCCCGACCGTAAACCAGAGCTTGCCCGGGATGTACTTTCCGACCTGCGATACCGCGAGCACCGCCACCGAGTTGAACAATGAGATGCGTTCACCGAGGCCCGCAAGCAGGACCTTCCACGTGAGTCCGTAGACGAACATCCACACGAACATCACCAGGAAGGACGCGACCAGCATCGGTGTGTTCAGATGGATATCGTGCCACGGTATCTTGTGCCAGTCGCGGGCAAGCCGGTTGCCGAGGAAGTAGAAGCAAGCCACCGCGACCAAGGCTCCGATTGTCAACCGGAGCACGGAACCAAGTCGGTTCTTGCGGGCCGGCCGGGGCTCGTTTCCGACCGGCGTACCGTTGAGCGCCGACCCGGGCTGGTCAGGGGTTTCCGGCATCATCGTGATTGCAGGCGACCGCCGCCTGCCGCTCGACCCCTATACTGGAATTTGGCCAGGGATGAAGAGCGAACCAGTTGGTGCGGCGACCTTCGCCGCCTTCGGCTACTTCAGGTCGGCCGCTTCGCGTGTCAGCCGGGACTTCAGACGGCTCGCGGTCTTGTGATGCACCATGCGCCGCTTGGCCGACTTGTCGACGAGCGACTGGACCCCGGGTAGAAGCTTCAGCGCCTCTTCCTTGGTCTTTGCTGCGGCCAGGTGCTTCAGAGCGGTCTTCAGTGCCTGCCGCTTCCCGCGGGACAATATGCGACGCTTCTCGCTCTTGCGGGCTTGTTTCTGAGCCGATGCGGTTCTCTTCGCCAATACTCCTCCGTCTTATGAAATGAAGGTGCCGGGACACAGAATTGAACTGTGGACACCGGGATTTTCAGTCCCGTGCTCTACCAACTGAGCTATCCCGGCAAAGCACGGCCATTCTAGGGCAAAACGCCTGCGTGTCAACT
>CAIVTL010000060.1 GCA_903908785.1 Caldifarciminota bacterium
CTTCGTTCAGAGCTTGCCCTGAGCTTACCGAAGGGGTGTCATGAATGGGGTCTCCACAATCACCTGTTAGGCGATGTCCTGGGCCGACGCGGCGGGCGGCTACCCGATGTTCGGCTCACGGCCGACGGCAGACAGCCCACCGATTTCGGATTCTAGATTGTAAATTGTAGATTGGCGGACGTGACGGCTGACAACTAGCGGCACGAGCCCTAACGAGACACCCAGTCAGGGGCTGAGCACGAAACCGGGTCGTAATTGACCTGACTCGCGAACTAGCTAAAATCACCCTGCTTAAAGCCCCGGTGCCTCGGCGCATCGGCGGCGAGCAGCGGTGAGCTACCCGGTCGGACTTTGAGGAAAAAGGAGATAGTGATGCAGAAAAGAAAATACAGATCACACGGCCTCCGGATCCTGGCTGCGTGCGTGCTAGTCTCCGGATCCCTGCTGGCGCAGCAGGCAAGCCCGGCCGCACCTGCCCCGGCAGAGCCAATGGTGAGCAACCACGTGGTCCTGTCCGGGCTGATCGCACTCACCGAATCGCAGCTCACGGCCCGGGTCGGTCCCCTCGAAGCCCTCGCCTTGACTGACGAGGCGAAGTCAATGCACTGGAAGCAGATTGGCCCATTGCTCGAAGGATTGTCCTGGATTCAAGACAGTTCCGCGGTCGCCTGGTTCTTGCTTCCCGATGGCTCATACTATGTCACCGGGAAGGGGCTGGCTTCCGGCAACCTGAAGGACCGGCCCTACTTCCCGGAGATCATGGCCGGCAGGACCTCGGTTGGAACGCTGGTGGTAAGCAAGTCAACCGGGCGTGATGTCGTGGTCGTCGCAGTCCCCATCAAGAACGCCAAGGGCACGGTCATCGGGGCTCTCGGCGCCTCCATCTACCTGGACAGCATGAGCGAGTGGCTGGCCGGAGCGCTGATGCTGCCCCCTGACCTGGTATTCTACGCCCTTGATCCGCAGGGCAACACGGCATTGCATGTCAAAACGGAACATGTCTTCCAAGACCCGGCGAATCTAGGCAGCCCGACCCTGACCCAGGCCGTGAAGACGATGCTCGCACAGGACCATGGCACAGTGACCTACGACTTCGAAGGCACCACGCGCCAGGTCATGTTTCAGGCGTCACCGCTCACCGGATGGAAATTCGCGCTCGGCATGGTCTTGGGCCAGCCACCTGCTCCGGGAAAGTAGCGCACCGAGAGCCGGCTGAACGGCCGGAGACCGGACTTGGCTGGGCCTACGGGAGTTTCGAGGTTTCGGGGCTGCGCGGGGGGATGAGGGACAGTCACCTATTAGAGTCCGGGTGGCGAGGGCGCTCCCGAAATCTAGCCGGACGCTCGTCCCCCGCGTTTGAGCCAGCGGATGGCACCTACCTGCGGCAGAGCATCATAATGAACCAAGACCCATTGCCCGCTCGGAGAGGAAAACCACCCGCACAGGACACGGGAAATCCCAAGTCTCAAACCCCAAATCCCAAACACGCGCGGTTGCGCCGCCCTGCCCGCCAATCTGAAATCTAGAATCTAGAATCTACAATCGGTTGGCCGTGAGCCGTAGGCTGTTGGCCGTCCGACTTGGCCTCCCTTGACATCCCGGCCAGCGATGCATAGAATCCTGACGTGGACAGGTCAACTTCGGCCTTGACAGAGGCGAGATAGTAATGTGCCGTCGGAATCCTGTCCGCGACGCTCTGATCCCGCTCTTGACCGCTGCGCTGCTGGTGGTCGGCGTATCATCCTGCAAGAGGAACCGCCCTCCCGATGTGCCGGCCGTGCCGACCGGGCCGAGCATCTGTTTCAAGGACACGACCTACGCCTTCTCGACAACTGCGACCGACCCGGACGGCGACAGCGTGAAGGTCCGGCTTGCCTGGTCAGAAACCCTGGTATCGGGCTGGTCGGACTGGCTCAGAAGCGGGGACACGGTCGCGCTGACATACGCATGGCCTGACACCGGCAGGTACGAGGCTCGCGCCCAGGCGATGGACGGAAAGTTGCTTGTATCCATATGGTCCCGTCCGCTTGCGGTGCACGTGTTTCTGCGCCGCCCGCCCGAACGCCCGTGCGCTCCGGCCGGGCCGTACAAAGGGGGTCAGGACTCAACCTACACGTTTGCCGCCGCCGCGTTCCACACGGACAGCATCGCGGTGGCAATCAGGTTCGCGTGGGGTGACGGCGACACTTCCAACTGGAGCCCCTTCGTGGCCTCCGGCGAGTCAGTGGGAGTGAGCCATGGCTGGTCCGTCCCTGATACCTACCGGATAGCGGTACAGGCGAAGGACACGGGCAACGCGTTGTCCGAATGGTCTTATGCGCACAGCCTCATCATCCGGCCGCCGGACACGCTGCGCAAGTGGCGCCTCCCGTCGAGCGCTCGCTTCGCGTCACCGGCCATCGGCCCGGATGGAACCATCTACGTCGGGTCATCGGACAGTTCTCTCTCCGCGGTCTCCGCTGACGGTGCGCTCATATGGCGCTACTACACCGACGGCTACGTCGAATACTCCCCGGCGCTCGCGGCTGACGGCACCATCTACTTTCGGTCAGACGACAACCACCTCTACTCCCTGACCCCTGACGGCGTCTTCAAGTGGCGCTACTTCCTGGGCTCAGGCGTCACGTCATGCCCGGCACTCGCGGCTGACGGCACCGTCTATGTCGGTGCAAACGATGACTACCTTCGTGCATTCAACCCCGACAGCACTCTCAAGTGGTTCTATCTGACCGGCGGGACTATCCGGTCATCCCCGGCACTCGCGGTTGACGGCACCGTCTATCTCGGTTCGGACCACCTCTATGCCCTCAACCCCGACGGCACCCTCAAGTGGCAATACGACACCAGCGGCAGTGTCCGGTCCTCGCCGGCCATCGGCGCTGACGGCACCGTCTATTTCGGGTCGAGCAACGACTACCTGTACGCCCTGAACCCGGACGGCACTCTCAAGTGGCGATACAAGACCGGCAGCGATGTCCAGTCATCGCCGGCCATCGCGGCCGACGGTACAATCTACTTCGGTTCGGACGACGACTACTTCTATGCCCTGAACCCGGACGGCACTCTCAAGTGGCGATACAAGACCGACAGCGATGTCCAGTCCTCGCCGACCATCGCGGCCGACGGCACGGTCTATTTCGGCTCGGATAACAACTGCCTCTATGCCCTGGGCCCGGACGGTACGGCGAAGTGGCAATACGAGTCCGGCGGCAACGTCGAGTCATCGCCTACTATCGGCCCGGATGGAACGGTCTACTTCACCAGCAACGACGGCTACCTGTACGCGCTCAAGGGCACGAGCCCCCTGGCCAACTCTGCCTGGCCCAAATCCCACCACGACCTCCAGAACACCGGCCGCGTCGGCGGAGGAGAGTAGCGGACGATGCGGACCCGAGCACGCTGCCTTTTCGCAGTCGCCGCGGCAACGGTAATCGCAGGCTTGTCCTGCCGGAAGAACCACCCGCCGGACGCGCCAACCGTCCCGACCGGACCGAGTATCTGTTTCGTGGATACGACCTACACCTTCTCGGCAACTGCGATTGACCCGGACGGCGACAGCGTAGCCGTCCGCTTCGATTGGGGCGATTCCACGGCTACGGAATGGGAGGGCTGGTACGCAAGCGGGGATGCGGCTGCGCGGACTCACTCATGGCCCGACACTGGCAGGTATGATGTCCGAGCTTGGGCTATGGACAAGGGAGAGCGCAGCTCTGACTCTTCCGGCGGACTTACGGTGCAGGTTGTGTTGTACCGCCCGCCCGATACGCCGCGCGCTCCGACCGGCCCGGACCTCGGCGGTGAGGACTCGTCCTACACCTTTGCCGCCTTCGCGTTCCACCCTGACAGCGCCTCGGTGGAAATCCGGTTCTCGTGGGGTGACGGCGACACCTCGGACTGGAGCCCGTACGTCGCCGGCGGCGAATCGGTGAGGATGAGTCACGCCTGGTCAATTCCTGATACCTGGTCTGTCGCGGCGCAGGCAAAGGACCCGTTCAACGCGCTATCCCCATGGTCGGCGCCGCACGACATCATCATCCGCCCAACGGACACATTGAGCAAGTGGCGACTCCAACTGGCTGCGGGCGAGGAAATCTACATGCGCTCGTCGCCGGCCATCGGCCCGGACGGAACCATCTACGTCGGTTCCAGTGACAGCTCACTGTATGCGGTCAATCCTGACGGCACGCTCAAATGGCGCAACCGGACCGGCGGAAGGATACGGTCCTCCCCGGCAGTCGCGGCTGACGGCACGGTCTATGTGGGCTCAGATGACAAATACCTGTATGCCGTCAGCCCGAACGGCGCTCTCTGGTGGAAGTGCGCGACGGGCGGCGACGTCAAGTCCTCTCCCGCCATCTCCGCTGACGGCACGGTATACTTCGGCTCGGACGACGATTGTCTGTACGCCGTCAACCCTTCCGGCACGCTCAGGTGGCGCTACAAGACCGGCGATGGTGTTCGGTCGTCCCCGGCCGTCGCCGCTGATGGCACGGTCTATGTTGGGTCGAACGACCACTACCTCTACGCCCTGAACCCGGACAGCACGCTGAAGTGGCGCTTTGAAACCGGAAGCAAGTTCGACTACGCATCCCCGGCCATCGGCTCTGACGGCACTGTCTATTTCGGGTCGGGCGACGAGTACGTCTACGCCCTGAATCCCGACGGAACGATGAGGTGGGGGTATCTGACCGGCGGGGACATCATGTTCTCCCCGGCCATTGGCGCGGACGGCATAATCTATGTCGGTTCAATGGACAACTGCCTCTACGCCCTCAACCCAGACAGCACTCTTGAGTGGCAGTACCTAGCCGGCAACAACGTACGCGCCTCACCGGCGATCAGCTCCCACGGAACGGTCTTCTTCGGCTCGGATGACAACTCCCTCTACGCCCTCAATAGTGATGGCACCCTCAAGTGGCAATACCAAACCGGCGCCAACATTGAGTCATCCCCAACCATCGGCCCGGATGGAACGGTCTATTTCACCTGCTACGACGGCTACCTGTACGCGCTCAAGGGCACCGGCAAACTGGCCGACTCTGACTGGCCCAAGTTCCACCACGACCTGCGGAACTCCGGCCGCGTCGACGGAATACGCTATTGAGAGAACGATGATGAAAGAAACGGCAGACCAGCTACAGGTGTGGGTCGAAGCAAGACGGCGATGCGGGCTCACCGACGCCCACGTCCAGATGGCCCGCGAGCTCAGGATGGACCCGCGGCGGCTGACCGAGTGCGCGAGCACGGCGCAAGGGCTGACGCAGCCGCCGCTCGCTCAGCGCATCGAGAACCTCTACCTGAAACGTTTCAAGAAACCGCGGCCCGACTCGATTGCACCGCTGCGACAGATGCTGCACGACGCCCGCGTGCGGGAAAGAGCCGAGGCCCGCGAGCGGAGACGCAGGAAACGCCAGGCCGACGCCGACCACGCCGAAGCCGCGCGAGTCTCGATGCTGGCCATCCGACGTCTCTATGGAGGACTGCTGGATGAAACAGGCCCGGAAAGCCCGGAACGGCCGGATTCCCCGCCGCGCTATTGACTCCAGTCCGGTCGATGACTAGAATCTACCCGGAGGTGCGTGTGACCAAACTCTTTGTCTGCCTGCTCTTTGCGGCAGCGGTGGTTGCTGCCAATCCCTTCGTCGAAACCTTCTTGAGTGAGGTCGGCGTTGACCCGGCCCATCAGTTCGTCGAACTCCAGTGCGCTCCTGACGCCCAAGCGGTTGACATGTACGGCTGGCAGATTTTGACATCCACGTCGGCGTGTACCCTGACGTGCGAGCTCGGGTATGGCGAATTCCTTGTGGTTGATTCCGCCGTGCTGGCCGAGGGATTCGTCGGCTGCGGTACCCTCCGCCTCAATCCACTCGGCGACAGCATCATGCTGGTCACGGACTCGGGTCCAATCGCGGACTGCGTTCACTATCCAAGATACCCGACCGGCCACGACAGCGCTCCATTGCCGCCATCCACGGGCAGCGTCGCGTTCTGGAACTACGACGACGTCGACGGCCAGTCGATGAACTGGTACGTCGATTCCACCCCGACAGCGGGCTGGGCGAACGATGACTACAGTTCAATCGCCGGCACGATTACCGGCGCTGGCGGCGTGACTTTCGAAGAGGGCGGAATCGCTGCTTGCGGGCAATACGGGCGCAGCGGACACTGCCTGTATCAACAGACCAACTTCAGCATCAACGGCCTCGGTGCGGGAACCTATCAGTTGAACGCATGGGGCTACTACGACGGCCACAACTACTACGGGGTCTACCCGGAATCGGTGACCGTGGGCTACTCACAGAATGTCGGCGGGATAAACTTCGTCCTACCCCTAACCGGTGTGGCTGAAACACCGTCTGCCCCTTTGGCACGGCTGGTGCGCGTCTCGGGCCGAGCCCTGCTGCTGTCCGGCGACGGCTCAGCACCGGTGAACGTAGCGCTCTACAACCAGCTCGGCTCTCGCGTGAGCACGTTCCATCTCGGCCCATTCAAGGGCGAGAAGAGAATCGAGCTTCCGGCGACCCTTGCGCCCGGCGTCTACTTCGCCACGGCACGGAAGGGAACATGCCGAAGCACAGTCAAAGCAGTCCTCTGGTAGGAGACTGAAGAGGAGACCCTAATGAAGCAAGTCGCAGCCTTACTGACGATGCTCGTGGCCATCTCGATGGCCAATCCGACAATGGAGTACTTTCTTAGCGAGATACAAGTGGCGCCCGATTCGCTCGAACGCGTAGAAGTTCATATGTACTCTCGCGAAAGACAATACCCGATTGACCTATCGGGGTGTCAGATAATCACCCATGCCGGGGTTGCCACCATAGACAGCGGCGCTGTGCTGCACGACTCCACCGACTTCGTCGTCATTAGCCACGAGAACACAACCGGCACATTCTCACTTGGCGACAGCGCGGACACCGTCACGTTGGCCGGGCTCGGCGGAGGTGACATTGACGCGTATGAATACGGCCGTTATGGCTGGGCGCCACCGGCCGGGATGTCGGCGACTGTCTACGCCCACTGGGAAGGAGTCTGGCCGGACGATTATGTGGTTTGCCAGTGGTATCTGGACTCGACCCCAACGTTCGGCGCACCCAACGACGACCGCTATGGCGGCGTTGCGGGCCGGGTTCTCGACCGGTTCAACCGGCCGCTGCACTGGTGCATGGTATGGTTCAGCAACCGGAACGGCAACGCGCGGACTAACACCGATTCGACCGGACACTATGTGATGTCTCCACTCGGACCCGGGGCCTATCAAGTGAGTGCCCGCAGCGATTCGACGTACCTGCCTACCTACTTCCCTGATTCGGTTTCTATTGGCGTGAATGGATGGCGCGACAGCATCAACATGACAATGTACCCAGTCGGCATAGCTGAAGGATCCCCTGTCGCAGGACGGCCAACGTTCCTGCGTCAGCGTGGCCGGACGCTCGTCCTGACTGCCGACCGGCCCGGGACGGCGCTCGTGAGGGTCTGGGACAATCTCGGCCGGGTCAGGGTATCCGAGCAGGTCGCGCTGGGTCCCGGGAGTAACGAATTGCCGCTGCCCGGGCTCCAAAGCGGCGTCTACTTCGTGAGCTGCCGGCTGAGCGAGAGAACCTCAACCGCGAAGCTTGTGCTGTACTAGGCTCAACAGCCCGCGCTGAGGCTTTCCTCCTCGGAAAGGCGGGAGCTTGCCGCTCCCGCAATCCAAAGCGAACCCCTGACCCTGCGCGTGTCCGCAGTGCCGCTCAGCGCCAGGTCACCGTCACGTCGCGGTCGGGGAAGAAGCGCTTGCGCGTGAAGTGATACGTGACGGTACTGTCTGATTTCACCGCGCTGTCCGGCTTGAACGTCAGCTTCACATCCCCAAAGCCCGCGGGCACGGTGACACGGAACTGCGCAAGGTCAATCGGCCGCTTCCACTTCCGTGTGGTCGTGACGATGTACGTCGCCGATTTCACCTTGAGCGGCTGGCGGTAGTAGGCGAAGAAGGAATCCTCCGCGCCGGGCTTGAAGTGCATCCGGAAGGACACGCCCGAATCCTGCTTCTGGAATCCGTGCTGTAGGATGTCAATCGAGTCAGGATAAGTATGGGCAGAGTCGAGTGGAAACGGGTAGAACATGGAAGCCACGAGCGGTTCCCGGGCCGAGTTCGTGAAGTGGTACATTCCCCGCACTTCGAGCGTTTCCGGCCTCACGTCCAGCGCAATCTCTTCGCGGGCGAAGTGCACCGGCCCGGTCGGGCCCGGCTTCCGGCAGGACGTCGCCGCGAGCAGGACGCAGAGAAAGCTGACTCCGAATCTGACCGTCACACCAGGAATATCCCAAAACGCAGCCCCGATGTCAAGCGCGCGGGCCGCGCGGTACAGGCTTGACTTCCGCCAAAGGTAGCCTATGCTTACCCCTGCAATGACTAATCTGCCCCTGTTTTGGGTTCCGTCGGCCCGTTGCGGTGGAGTGAAAGCGACGCAGTGACGGCTGACCGAGTTCTTCCCGATCTGGTAATCGGCGACCTCGTCATCAATCCGCCCATTATCCAGGGCGGGATGGGCGTTCGGGTCTCGTCGTCCCGGCTGGTCGCGGCAGTTGCGAATGAGGGTGCGCTCGGCATCATCGCCTCGGTCGGGCTGGGCGAGGAACTGCCCGACACGACGCCCGGCTACGTGAACCGCGCGGAGTTCGGTCTCCGCCAGGCAATCCAGAACGCTAGAAAGAACACCCGCAACCCGTTCGGCGTGAACATCATGTGCGCCTTGACCAACTACGACAACCTGGCCCAGGTTTCGTGCGATGAAGGCGTGGCCGCAATCATTTCCGGCGCCGGCCTGCCCCTCAGGCTCCCCACCCTGATATCGGACCGGCACGTCAAGCTGATACCCATCGTGTCCTCGGCCCGCGCCGCGAACCTCATCATCAAGACGTGGCAGAAGCGGCACAGTCGCCTGCCGGACGCGCTGGTGGTCGAAGGCCCGCTGGCCGGGGGCCATCTCGGCTTTTCTTTCGAGCAGGTTGAGGATTTGGAGGCGTTTCGGCTGGAGCGACTCGTCACCGAGGTGATTGAAGTAGCCCGTCAGTATGGCGGTATCCCGGTCGTGGCCGCCGGCGGCGTCTTCGACGGCAACGACGTCGCCAGGTTCCTCCGGCTGGGCGCGGCCGGCGTCCAGATGGCTACGCGATTCGTCTGCACCCACGAGTGTGACGCCTCCGACGCCTACAAGCAGGCTTTCGTCAAGTGCCGGAAAGAGGACATCGTTGTCATCCACAGCCCGGTCGGGCTGCCGGCCCGGGTCATCCGGAACGATTTCGTCGACCGCTACCTGAGGGGTGAGCGCGTCACGTTTGGCTGCCCGTATCATTGCCTGTCAACCTGCGAACCGGCAGCCGCCCGCTACTGCATCGCCCAAGCCCTGGTCGCTAGCTACCGGGGCGACATGGACCATGGATACGCAATGTGCGGAGCCAATGCCTGGCGGTGTAACAAGATTGTCTCGGTCCACGAACTGGTGCAGGAAGTCGTGCAGGAAACGGCCGCCGCCCTGCGCAGCCCGCGCTGAGCGCGGGAAACTCTAAACCCCAAACCCCAAACTCCAAGTCGGGAGTCCGGAGTCTGCGCAATCTGCGGATGCCCTCTCTGCTTGGCGTTCAGGGCTTGCGCTTGAGCTTGTGCCCTCCCCTGCTTGCCGCTTGAGGTTTGCTGCTTGAGGCCGGCCCTGACCGTCTTGACGCGCCGGCCCGGAGCTTGGGCTCCGGGCCGGTTTGGTTTCGTGGTCGGCTAGAAATCCAGGGACAGGGTCAGGCGGTGAGACATGCCGAGGCGGCCGAGGTTGCGGTAGTTATAGTCGAGGGTCAGGCCCAGCCCGGGTGTCGGCTGTACCCGGAACCCGGCGCCGGCCGAAATCCCGGTGCTCCAGCCTAGGTCACCCGCGTAGGCGAAATCGGTGTTAAGGATGTAGCCGGCGCGCAAGCTGACCGGGTCGTATCGATACTCCAACCCGAGATTGACCTTCTCGTTCACGTCGTTGAAGTGGTTCAGGTCCGCAGCGGCGGTGAGATAGGACTTGTCGGTGTGGAAGAAGTCATAGGCCATGCCGAACCGGAACGTCACCGGCAGCGGGAACGTTTCAGTCAGGTACGTGCCCGGAATCGGCTCGCGGCTCCACGGCCATGACCAGCCCGGGTCGTGGGTGAAGTTGAGGAGCCCGCCCGAGTACTTCAGGTCCGGCCCGAAGTTCACGATTGCCATGCCCAGCCGCAGGTTGCGCCAGCCGGTGTTGTAGTGGACACCGAAGTCGAACGCGGCCCCGGCCGTCCCGACGTTCCATATCTGCTCGGATACCACCTTGGCGGTGAGGGCCGAACGAAAGCTTGTCCGTGAACATCCGGGCATAGGACACGCCGAGTGCGAGGTCGGCGCCGGTGAAAGTCCGGCCCGTGCCCTGGAACGTGTCAATCGTCGTTTCCTCGAACTGGCCCAGCGACAGCGCCGTCACCGACACCCCAACGTTACCGGCCTTGGTCGGCATTACGAAGGAGAGGTATTCGTGGTTGATGTCGGCGATCCAGTCGATGTGATTGACGATGGCCTGCCGTTTCTGCACCAGCGCCAGGCCGGCCGGGTTCCAGAACGCCGCGGTCGCGTCGTCGGCCACGGCCACGAACGCCTCGCCCATGCCCGTACACCGGCCCACGCCGATCTTGAGGAAAGGCAGGCCGGCCATGCCAACCTTGGTAAACAACGCCTGGACCGGAGAAACGGCCGCCAGGAGCACCAGGAACGCGGCGAGCAGTCCGACGTGTCCGACTAGTCCGACCGGTCGGACTACGGCTTTGCACTTTGGACTTGTTTTCATTTGCCCCTCCTAGTAGATCAGCACGAACTTACCGGTCTGGCTGCCCTGGTCGGAAACGACATGGAAGAGATACACGCCCGGTGCCGGCTTCTGCCGACCCTCGTTCAGCAGGTCCCAGTCTTCGTCACCGCCGAACTGGTTGGGCAGGCCGCCGACTTCCGGCTTGGTCTCATCGTGCTCGAGAGTTTTTACCAGGTCGCCGGCGAGGTTGTAGATATAGATGAAGCAGTGATTGGGCAGGTTGATGAACTTGAGTTTGCGGAAGTCCGGGTGGCGCTCCCACTCGTTGCGCACGAGGTACGGGTTGGGTACGGCCTTGACATTGAGCTTGGCCATCGTTGCCCCGTACGCCATCGGCGTGAACATCACATCCCAGGCCGCGTAGATGGGCGCGGGCGTCAGCACCTCGACGAGCCGCGCC
>CAIVTL010000061.1 GCA_903908785.1 Caldifarciminota bacterium
CTCCTCTCTACTCTCTACTCTCTACCCTCTACTCTCTACTCTCTCCTCTCTACTCTCTACTCTCGACTCTCGAGTGTCGACTCTCGACTCTCGACTCTCGACTCTCGACTCGGCCGGTTTGACCAGCCTCAGGTCGGCAAGCGCAAGTTCCACTCTTATCTGACCGAAGGCAACGGTCGCGCGGTTCTCACTAGTTTCGACGACCACGCCTTGCCTGCGAAACGTATGCGACTCCACATTGTCCCCGGCCTTCAGTTCCTCCGGCGCCTCCCCGTCTGCCTCTGCCTCTACCTCTGCCTTTACCTCCGCCTCCGCCAGCGCCTGCTCGACGTGCTGCTTGGCCGCGACCACGCTCTCATGACTTGCCTTCTGCTCCTTTATCTGCCGGACCAGGTTCTCTATCTCCCGCCGCTTCTCTCGCAGGAATCGCTCTTCCTCGGATCGCAATCGCTCCTTGGCGGTCCTGGCCTCCTCACGCGCTTCACGCAGTCGGCCATCATAGTCTTGACGCAGACGAGCTGCCCGCTGTTGCTCCAGTTCCGCTGCCGAGCGCGCCACCTGCGCCTTGTGCAGTTCCTCGTCCAGCGCCCTGAGTTTCGCACCCATGTCCAGCCATTCCCGGC
This sequence comes from Caldifarciminota bacterium, assembly GCA_903908785.1. Taxonomy (GTDB): domain Bacteria; phylum Hydrothermota; class Tepidihabitantia; order Tepidihabitantales; family Tepidihabitantaceae; genus UBA2258. Next base: position 624 of record CAIVTL010000061.1, read on the forward strand.
CGATTCGAGTCCTTGCCCGCTCGATGATCTTTGCCGGCATCCCGGCTCCGGCCGCTATCTCGAACGCGCTCGACTCCCCGGGAAACCCCATCTTCAACCGATACGTCGGTCCCTGCGATTGACGATTGACGATTGACGATTGACGATTCCCGGACGTCCCGGTATTCGACATTCGACATTCGTCATTCGCCAATTCCTGCAGCCCCCACTCCATCGCGGCATTGGCCATGCCCGGCTCATCCTGCGCGAACATCTTCAGCGCCCCGAAGTGCGTCGTTACGACACTCTTGACTCCGCGGTCGCGCAACGCCTCCAGCACCGCCACCGCCAGGGCCGCGCCTTCCTCCGGCGCGGTAGACGAACCAATCTCGTCAATCAACACCAGGCTCTCCGAATCGGCTCGGTCAAGTATCTCCTTCAGTCTGCCGACGTGCGCGGTGAACGAGGACAGGTCCGAGTCAAGCGACTGCTCGTCCCCGATGTCGGCAAAGACCTGCTTGAACACCGGCAGTCGTGTTCCGCTCGCGGCCGGCACGTACATCCCCGCATTGAACATCAGGGCCAGCAGCCCCAACGTCTTCAGCACGACGGTTTTGCCGCCGGCATTCGGCCCGGATATCAGCACGACCAGCGCCTCATCCGGGAAGCGTATGTCCAGCGGCACGACGCTGACCTTTCGATACAGCAGCAACGGATGCCGGGCCCTCACCAATTCCAGCCCGCCGTCCGCTGCCGGCTCCGGCCGCCGGCAATCGAACCTGGCGGCGAACCTCCGCTTGGCAACCAGCAGGTCGAGCGTACCGGCCGCGGCCATGGCTGACGACAACTCCGGCACGTGCTCGGCGACATGCCGCGACAGCGCCCGCAGGATTCGCGCCACCTCTTCGGCCTCGGCGTCCTGCAACTCCTGCAGTTCGTTCCCGTCCGAGACCATCGCCAGCGGTTCGACGAACAGTGTCTGACCGCTGCCCGAACTGCCGTGAACCACACCCGGAATCCCGGCCCGGTGTTCAAGTAACAAGGGCAGCACGAACCGACCGCCCCTTACCGTGGCCGCGCCGCCGAACCAGCCCGGGTTGTCAGCCGCCATCCGCTCCAACTTCCTGACCAGCGCGTTGCGCATGCTCCTGAGCCGGCGCCTGATGCCGGCCAGTTCCGGCGTGGCCGAATCACGCACCACGCCGGCCTCGTCAATCGCGTCGTCAATCTCGCGTTCGAGCAGCGGCTGCGGCGCCATGTCGTGCACCAGGGATCGAACCCTGGATGCCTCCTGCCGCTGGTTCCCGAAGAACTCACGGCACTTCCTGATGCCGGTGCACGCAACGCGCACGCGCAGCAGTTCTTCGCCGGTAAGGAGCCCGGCTGCCCGCAGTTGCTCAAGCAACGGCCGGACGTCTTTCACATCGCCAAGCGGCGGCTCATCGGCAAGACCGACAACCTCATCCAGCCGGTCCAGCTCGGCTGCGATGTGTTGCGCATCCGACACCGGTTCGAGCGCCAACGCGCGCTCCCGACCCATGTCGGTATGACAAAGCCCGGCCAGGATTTCCCGCACGCGCGGGAAACCCAGTACCTCAAGCGTGTGACTGTCCAAATGCGCTCCGGGGATACTGTCCCCAGGGTTTTCCTAAAACTCGTCCTGCTGTTTGCGGCGGAACGCCCGACGCCGTGACTCAGCCTGCTTCCGCTTCTTCTTGTCGCTCGGCTTCTCAAAGAACTCGCGGCGCTTCACTTCCCGCAGAATCCCGGCATTCTCGCATGCCCGTCGGAAACGACGGATGAAGCTCTCGTAGGATTCGCCTTCCTTAACAGTAATACCTACCATGACCCGATAACACCTCCTTTCAGGTCTGTCCCGGACCAGAAAGGGCTATCCGCAGATATCGCAGATACGCAACCTCTGTGGTTCATCTTGCTATCCCAAATCGCCCAGCAGACCGAGGGCCATGGCCGCAACTGCGACTGCCGCAGTCTCAGCCCTCAACCTTCTTGGGCCCAAAGAGAACGAAACCGCTCCGGCGGCCTGCAGAGCGTCAATTTCAGCCGGCTCAAACCCGCCTTCCGGCCCAACCACCAGCAGGACGGACGCTGCCTTGCGGTCGAGCACTTCGCCCATCCCGGGTCCGGTCTCCTCTTCATACGCCACCAACACTTGATCAAACTCGCTGCTGGTCGCGAGTAGTTCGCCCAGCTCGGTTGCCACGTCAATCCTCGGCAGCACGGTTCGGGTTGAGGACTTCAGCGCCGCCAGGGAAACTGCCCGGAGCCGTTCGAGCTTTGCCGCGCTCAGCCGGCCCACGGTGCGCGCGGTCTGGACCGGGATAATCCTAGTCACTCCCAACTCAGTGGCCTGCTCGCAGACCCGGGCGAGTTTGTCACCCTTGAGCACTGCCTGGGCAATCGTCACCCGGTGTTTCGGCTCGCGTGCTCCGGACTTGGTGCTGAGCACCCGACCCGCAACTCTAACAGCCCTGGCCTCGACCAGCTCAACTTCGTACTCGGTTCCGGCCCCGTCAACCACGCCAATCATGTTCCCGACCTTGTGCCGCATAACCCGGGCAATGTGGCGGGCCTCAGAGCCGGTAATAACGAGTTGCCCGTCCGCTGGCGGCTCCGGCCAAAAGTAAGACTCGTGGTGTCCGCTCGCAGGCTCACTTCTGCATTCTGACTTCTGCATTCTGGCTTCTGACTTCGTATTCATCCGGGTTTCCGCGGTCCCGGCATCTCCTCGGTCCGCGCCTCGTCCAACTGCTTCAGCAGGGCCTTCTCATCGCGCGACAGCCGCCTCGGCACGTGAATCACGACCCGCACCAGTTCGTCGCCGGCACCGCCGTCCAGGTGCTTGATGCCTGCCCCGCGAATCCGCAGCACAGTGCCGGAAGGCGTACCGGCCTGCACCTCGACATCTTTTTCGCCGGCCAGCGTCGGCACCTTGACCTTACCGCCCAGCACCGCGGTCGCGATGGTAACCGGCACCTCAACCGCGATATCGTCGCCCTGTCTCAGGTAGAGCGGATGCTCCCGCTCCTCAAACTGTACGAGCACGTCGCCGCTGCCGCCCGGGCCGTAGTGACCTTCCCCGTGCAACGGCAGGTAGGTACCAGCTGACACGCCGGCCGGTATTCTCACCTTCAGGGTGCGGGGTTTCCGCACGCGGCCCGCGCCGGTGCATGCCTTGCAGGTCTCTTTGACGCGCTCACCCGCACCGCCGCAGTCCGGGCACGACTGGACCTGCACGAACTGGCCGAGAAAAGAACTGGTGCGGTGCTGCACCTGGCCCCGGCCATGACATGCCGGGCAAGTCTCCTTGCCCTTGCCACCCGCACCCGCACATTCCGGGCATCGCTCGAACCGGCTGAAGCTGAGTTCCTTGGTCACTGATGCGGCAATCTCCTCGAGGTCGAGCCGCACGGAAATCCTGATGTCACCGCCGCGCGCGTGCCTTCGCGACTGGGGTCGGCCGCCGCTCAGCAGGTCAAACAGGCCACTGCCCGAGCCCATACCGAATCCCTGCAGCAGGTCGCCGAGAATATCAGAGATATCCTCGCCGTGCGTGAAGTCCCGACGGAAATCGAACCCGCCCGGCCCGAACTGCCGCGACACACCCTCGAGTCCGTACGAATCGTACATTCGCCGCTTGTTTACGTCGGCCAGAACTTCGTAAGCCTCGGAGAGTTCCTTGAACTTCTCCTCGGCCTCGGCCCGATTGTCCGGGTTGCGGTCTGGGTGGTGTTCTTTAGCCAGCTTGCGGTATGCGGACTTGACCTCGTCCTGCGTAGCGCCGCGGCCGAGGCCCAACACTTCGTAATAGTCGCGCCTGGCAGTAGCCATATTCGATGCTAGGTGTTGGACAAGACGCGGGCCGTCATAACCAGCCGCCTGCCGCCTTGCGGCCCCGGCGTCCGGCCCGGCGCGTGCAGCGTTCGGCTCGCCCCGCTACTTCTTATCCTCGTCGATGACCGTATAGTCTGCGTCGACCTTCTTCCCCGAGTCCTTCTCCGGCTGGGCGTCCGAAGGCCCGGGCTGAGGCCCGGCTTCCTTCTGACGGTACATCTCTTCGGCCAGCTTGTAGCTCACCTTCTGCAGTTTTTCTATCGCCGTGTCTATCGCCGCCTTATCGTCGGTTTTCATTGTCTGGCGCAGGCCCGCGGTCGCCTCTTCGATCGCCTGCTTGTCGGCGGCCGGAACCTTCTCGCCAAACTCTTTAAGGGTCTTCTCGGTCTGGTAGATAAGCGTATCGGCGCGGTTGCGGCTGTCAACAAGTTCACGCCGCTTCCGATCGTCGGCCGCATGCGACTGCGCGTCGCCCACCATGCGGTCGACTTCGTCTTTCGCCAGTCCGGACGAGGCCGTAATCCGAATCGACTGCTCCTTGCCGGTCGCCTTGTCCTTGGCTGTCACGTGGAGGATGCCATCCGCGTCAATGTCGAACGTCACTTCGATTTGCGGCGTGCCCCGCGGCGCCGGCGGAATACCGGATAGCTCGAATCGTCCCAGTGTCCGGTTGTCCGATGACAACTCCCGCTCGCCCTGCAGCACGTGGACTGTTACCGCGGGCTGACCATCCTCGGCCGTGGTGAATATCTGGCTCTTCCGTGTCGGAATCGTCGTATTCCGGTCGATTACCTTGGTCATCACCCCGCCCAGAGTCTCGATACCGAGTGACAATGGCGTTACGTCGAGCAACACCACGTCCTTGACCTCGCCGGCCAGCACCGCGCCCTGAATCGCCGCGCCGATTGCCACGACTTCGTCCGGATTGATGCCCTTGTGCGGCTCCTTGCCGAAGAACTCACGGACCAGGAACTGCACCCGCGGCATCCGGGTCTGACCGCCTACGAGAATCACCTCGTCGATGTCCCGCGGCGTGGCTTTCGCGTCGGTCAGCGCCTGCTTCACGGGCCCGAAACTCCGCTGCACCAGGTCCTCGACCAGGGCTTCGAGCTTCGACCGGGTCAGGCGCATGTCGATGTGCATCGGCCCCTTCTTCTCGTCGGACCAGATGAAGGGCAGGTTGATGGAAGTCTCCATCGAGGACGACAGCTCGCACTTCGCCTTCTCTGCCGCCTCCTTCACCCGCTGCAGCGCGGTCTTGTCTATTGCCAGGTCCACGCCGTTTTCGCGCTTGAACTCACCGATGACCCAATCCATTATCCGCTGGTCGAAATCGTCACCGCCGAGGTGGGTGTCGCCGTTCGTCGACTTGACCTCGAACACGCCCTCGCCTATCTCAAGAACCGAGATGTCGAACGTGCCGCCGCCCAAGTCGTAGATAGCAATCCGCTCCGACTTCTTCTTGTCCAACCCATAGGCCAGCGCGGCCGCGGTCGGCTCGTTGATGATGCGCAGAACGTCCAGACCGGCAATCTTGCCCGCGTCCTTGGTCGCCTGCCGCTGAGAGTCATTGAAGTATGCAGGAACCGTGATGACGGCCTTGGTC
>CAIVTL010000062.1 GCA_903908785.1 Caldifarciminota bacterium
AACGAAGAACGAGGAACGAGAAACTTGGAAGAAGACGTAGGGGGCGAGGAGGAGGGGGAAGAAGGCGGCGATGGGACGGGTTAGGGTTAGCAGGCCGCAGCAGGCGCCTGAGGCGAGGAGTTCCGGCCAGCGGTGATGCACGCGGAACCGGTTGATGAGCAACAGCGTCGCGAGCAGCAGAGAGGCGAAGAGCGTCTCCGTGGTCAGCTTCACGGAATAGAATATGAGGTTCGGGCTCAGGGCGACCAGCAGGGCAGCAAAGGCAGATGTAACCGGTCCAAGCCCGAGTTCCAGCGCAAGCTGGCGGGTCAGCCAAATCATGGCGAGGGAAAGTAACAACTGGAAGAGCACGGGCCAGACCAGCGACGGGCCGAAGACGGCAAAGGGCAGGCCGAGGAAAAGGGGATATACGGGCGTGCGGAGGATGTCGGGCCGGAATGGCGGCACCGAATCCTGGGAGAAGCTGTGACCGTGGGCGAGGTTCGTGGCCAGGCGCACGTACTCCGGCGAGTCGCCGGTCGGTTCGAGCACCTTGGTCGCGAAGGGGGCGGTCGGGGCCAGGAGCAGGCACAGGCGCAGCGCGAGCCCGGCCAGCAGGGCTGCGGCGAAGACGACGACAACGGTTTTGGGGACAGTCCCCGTGCGGGGACTGTCCCCCTTAGCTGATTTCATACCACGGCCGGCGCACGCGGTTGCGCACGACCAAGCCGAGTATTATGCCGGAGACAAACCCGCCGATGTGCGCGAAGTAGGCCACGCCGCCGCCTGTGCCCGGAACCGAGCCGCAGCCTTGCAGAACCTGGAGCAGTATCCAGAACCCGAGCAGGAGCGGGGCCGGCAGGTAGATGAGGCGGATGAAGAAGAATATCGGAATCAGGGTCAGGACCCGGGCGCGCGGGAACAGGACGAAGTAGGCGCCCATGATTCCGGAAATGGCGCCGGAAGCGCCGATGGTCGGGACCATCGAATGAGGCAGGATGATGACCTGGAGCAGGCTGCCGGCGATGCCCGCAAACAGGTACACCACGAGGTACCAGAAGTGGCCGAACGCATCTTCGACGTTGTCGCCGAATATCCACAGATAGAGCATGTTGCCGATGATGTGGAAGAAGCCGCCGTGCAGGAACATCGAAGTCACGAGGGTCCAGAGGTGGTGGCCCGAAATGATGTCATTCGGTATCATGCCGAAGGTTCGGACAAAGAGGTCCCCGGCTGCCGGGTCGCGGTACTCAGTCAGTGTCTGGTAGACAAACACGCCGACGCAGGCCGCCATCAGGCCCCACGTGACGTAGGGCCGCTTCTCCGAGCGGATGTCGTCGCGGAGCGGGATCATGGGCGAGCCGGGGTCGGGGGGCGGGGGTCGGGGGTCGGGGAGCGGAGCCGACTTCGAGTTCCCGGCTTTCGTGCTACCAGCACGGTCGCGAAGGCCGCGATGCTCTTGCGCTTCAGGGCCAGCCTCGTGCCTTCGGTGGTCTTGGCCTGCAGGCCGACCAGGTCCGGCTGCACGTCGAGCATGCGGGCGATACTCGTGCGAATCGCAACCGAATGGGGCACGAGCTTGGGCTGGTCGCAAACGAGGACGCAATCCGCGTTCAGGAGCCGGAAGCCCTTGGCCCGGACCCTTTGATATGCGCCTCTCAGCATCAGCTCGCTCGGTGCGTTCTTCCACTTCGCGTCGGTGTCAGGAAACAGCGCGCCGATGTCCGGCAAAGCAAGCGCTCCGAGCAAAGCATCGGTCAGGGCGTGCAGCAGCACGTCCGCGTCCGAATGGCCGGCAAGGCCGAGCTTCGACGGTATGTGGACGCCGCCCAGCATCAGCCGCCTGCCCGCCACGAGTTCGTGGGCGTCAAAGCCGAGGCCGGTGCGATACTTAGGTGTGGGGTTCAAGTGCGATGATTGTAGCCCGTTGCGCCTGACGGTCAAGGCAAGCGCAGGACGAGTTACCAGTTACCAGTGACCAGTGTCCAGTGTTCGGAATTCGGTAACTGGTACCTAGCACCTGGAAACTGGAAACTGAGGGCGTCCTCGCGCCTCGTTTGACAGTTGCACGCGCCTCTGTATGATTGCCACGTGATTTCAGTGACTGTCAACGGTGAAACCCGGCAGGTCGAGCCGGGCTTGGCCGTCGGCCAGGTGCTTGCCGACCCGAATGCGGTCGCGGCCCGGGTTGACGGCAAGCTGGTTGACCTGACTTTCCGCCTCGACCACGACGCGAAGGTCGAGACCGTGACATTCGACTCCGACGAGGGGCGCGAAATCTACTGGCATTCGGCCTCGCACCTGATGGCCCAGGCGGTGAAGCAGCTCTATCCTGATGCCAAGGTGACCATCGGCCCGGCAGTGGCCGAGGGCTTCTACTACGACTTTGACGTGGATAAGCCCTTCACCGAGGCCGACCTTGCGAAGATTGAAGAGCGGATGACCGAACTGGCCAAGCAGCGGATTCCCGTGGTCCACAAGCTGCTGCCGCGCCAGGAGGCGATAGAGCGGTTCCGCACCTGTGGCGAGACCTACAAGCTTGAGTTGATTGAAGGCATACCCGACGACACAATCTCGGTCTACGAGCAGGGCGACTTCGTTGATCTGTGCCGAGGACCGCACGTTACCAGCACCGGCAAAATCAAGGCCGTCAAGCTGCTCTCAGTAGCGGGCGCATACTGGCACGCGGACGAGAAGAACCGGATGCTCTCGCGTGTGTACGGCGTGGCGTTTCCCACCAAGGAGTTGCTGAAGGCCCACCTCGAAAAGCTCGAGGAGGCCAAGCGCCGCGACCATCGCAAGCTCGGGCCCGCGCTCGACCTGTTCAGCTTTCACGAGGAAGCCGGGGCCGGGCTCGCGTTCTGGCACCCCAAGGGCACGACCGTCCGCCGCCTGATTCAGCTCTACTGGGAGAAAGAACACCTTGCGGCAGGCTATCAACTGGTTCTGACTCCGCATATCGCGCGCGCCGGGCTTTGGAAGACTTCGGGCCACCTCGACTACTACGCTGAGAACATGTACCTCATGGAGGTCGATAAGGAGCAGTACGTTCTGAAGCCGATGAACTGTCCCGGCCACATGCTCATCTACCGCACCAAGATTCACTCTTACCGGGACCTGCCGCTGCGCATGGGCGAGTGGGGG
>CAIVTL010000063.1 GCA_903908785.1 Caldifarciminota bacterium
CCTGCTGGCTATGGTCTTCATCGCCGTGTTGATGGCCTCGTACCGGAATGTCCAGGCCACGGCCGAGCACCCCTGGCTGGACCTGGCGGTGGTGTGGTTCATTTCCGCGCTGGCGTTGCTGGTTCCTTTCGCGGTAAGGACAATCAGGTTGCTGGCGCCCGACAACATCGCCACCGCGTTGCTGGCGCGTTTGAGCGCGAGGCAATTGGAGTCAGGGGACGTAGCGGCGGTCCACGTCCGCATCGGGCCGGTCTTCGACATGGCGCGCAAGGCAATCGTCAGCCGGGATGAGCGCACGCTGGAACTGCTGATGGCACGGGTGCAGAGCCGGGTGAGTGAGTTATTCGCCGACGTCGCGCTGCGGCCTCAAGGACTGACGCAGTTGGTCGAGGCGCTGGGGCCGGAATTCCGCGACCTCGGCTGGCTGGCCAGCGACCGGCGTGACATCGGCGCCGTGAAGCACGTGGTGGATTGCCTGCGTGAGCTCGTCTGTCAGGACTGCGGGCGTCCCGACCGGCAGGCATCCGCTGAAGAGCTGTATGCGGCTATCCGGGATATCTGGAAGGAAGCCGAAGTCCGGTTCAGCGACAAGGCCTACGCGGCGCGGCTGGCAGACCTGGATGCGTCGATGAACTCCTGCAAGCTGGAGATAGCTAACAGCTTGCAGCTAACGGCTAACGGCTGACGGCTTACAGCTTACAGCTAACAGCAGGAAGAGGAGGAGGAGAGTGAGAGATGTTTGGAAGTACGAGGTGTTCAAGCGGGCCGATGGGCTGGTGTTGGAGGTCTACAGGCTGACCGCTTCGTTTCCGAACAGCGAGGTGTTCGGTTTGACCTCCCAGATGCGTCGGGCCGCGAGCTCGATTCCGATGAACCTCGCCGAGGGTGCTGCCCGTTCGGGTGCGAAGGAGTTCGCGCAGTTTGTCAACGTCGCGGTCGGGTCCTGCGAGGCTGCAAGCTGTAGGCTGTGAGCTGTTAGCTGTGAGCTGTCAGCTTCCCCAAAGTTGACCGGGCGACTCGTCGCGATAGAATAGCCTCGCTGAAGCCAATGAAAATCCTCCAGACATTGAGCGCGAAACGTCTCCCGCCGTGGGGGGACGCGTGAAGAAGTTCCTGCTGCAGGAGGCGGTTGCGACGGTGGGACCGAAGGGCCATCGGCACACCATCATTCGCCAGTTCTGTAAGGGTTGCCGGATATGCGTCGAGTTCTGCCCGACCGGTACGCTCGACCTCGACGACCGGTTTAAGATTAAGGTGGCACACCCGGAGAAGTGCATCGCGTGTCGGATGTGCGAACTCCGGTGTCCGGATATGGCGATATTCGTACAGAAATGACGAAGCCAGAAGCTCGAATGACGAGTGACCGGACCGGAAGCTGTAAGCTGTTAGCTGTGAGCTGCAAGCTATGAGCCTGCAATTGCTGTCGGGGAATGAGGCGTGCGCGATTGGCGCGGTGCGCGCCGGGGTGCGGTTCTTTGCCGGGTACCCGATTACTCCTTCGACCGAGATTGCCGAGTATCTCGCCCGCGAGTTGCCACGCATCGGCGGGACGTTCATCCAGATGGAGGACGAGATTGCGTCAATCTGCTGCATGAACGGGGCGACCGCGGCCGGGGTGAAGGCGATGACCGCAACCTCGGGCCCGGGTTTCTCGCTGATGCAGGAGGGGATTGGCTATTCGATTATGGCGGAGTTGCCGTGCATCATCGTTAATGTGATGCGGGGCGGCCCGGCGACCGGCACACCGACCCGGACCGCGCAGTCGGACGTGATGCAGGCGCGCCACGGCACGCACGGTGACCATCCGATTGTCGCACTCTGTCCGTGGAACGTGCGGGAGTGCTTTGACCTGACCGTGGAGGCCGTGAACCTGTCCGAGCGGCTGCGAATACCGGTTGTCGTGTTGATGGATGAGATTGTCGGGCACATGCGCGAGGCGGTTGAACTGCCCGCAGAGGTCAAGCTCTGGGAATCGGGCAAGGCCAAGGTGCCGAGCGACGAATACTACCACTATGACGACTCGAACAACTACGATGCCCGGATTGCCAGCTTCGGTGAAGGCTATCGCGTGCATCTGACCGGCCTCACGCACCGGAAGGACGGGTTCCCGACCGACGAGCCGGAGATTATCAAGTGGAATATGGACCGGCTGCGCAAGAAGATTGACGACAATCGGAGCTGGCTTTGGGATGTGACCTACGAGGACTTGGGCTCGGAGACCGTGATTGTCTGTTATGGGAGCGCGGCCCGCTCGGCCATGGAGGCGAAGCGGCAGTTCGAGCAGAAGACCGGGCGCCGGGTCGGAATCCTCAGGCTGCGGATGATATGGCCGTTTCCGATGGGGCGGATGATAGCGCTGATGAAGAGCGCGCGCCGGGTCATCGTTCCGGAGATGAACCAGGGGCAGTTGCGCCGCACCATCGAGCGAAGCGTGAGCCGGAATGTTCCCGTCGTTTCGGTCCAGCGGTACGACGGGGAGATGCTGACACCGGCGGAGATAATTGAGGCGCTGTAGGGAAATGACAAAGTCAGAAGTGGAAATGACAAAGTGCGGACGGCAACGGGAAGTGACGAAAGGCGGACAGAGCATCCGCAGCTTACGCAGATGACGCAGATTCCCTCCCGGCCTGAACCCCTGAACCCCGGCACTGTCGGAC
>CAIVTL010000064.1 GCA_903908785.1 Caldifarciminota bacterium
ACGGTCGGGACCCAGCCATATGGCCTCTGCTACAACCCGCAGGACAACAAGGTCTACAGCGCGAACTACGGCAGCAACAACGTGAGCGTCATTGATGGCGCGACGAACGGGGTGCTAACCACCGTGGCGACGGGGAGCGGCCCGGCGAGGCTCTGCTACAACTCGCAGAACAGCAAGGTCTACTGCCTGAATGCTGGTAGCAGCAACGTAACGGTGATTGATGGTGCGTCGAACGCGGTCATCGCGACTGTAGCCGTCGGTAGCGGGCCATCGGCCATCTGCTGCAACCCGCAGAGCAACAAGGTCTACGTCGCGAACTGGGGCAACGGCAATGTCACGGTCATTGACGGTGCGTCGAACGGCGTGCTGGCCACGGTGACAGTCGGGAGCAGGCCCTGGGCCCTGTGCCACAACTCGCAGAACAACAAGGTCTACTGCGCGAACAAGGACGGCCGGTCGGTGACCGTAATCGACGGCGCGACCAACGGCGTGCTGGCCACGGTCACGGTCGGGCCCAGCCCCATCGCCCTCTGCTACAACCCTCAGAACAACAAGGTCTTCAACGTGCTCTATGGTAACAGCACCGTGTCCGTTATTGACGGCACGACCAACGTAGTGCTGGCCACGGTGACGGTTGGACGCAACCCATGGGCCCTCGCCTACAACTCGCAAAACCGCAAGGTCTACTGCGCGAGCCAGGAGGGAATTATCACCGTCATCGACGGTGCGACCAACGGCGTACTGACGACTGTCCCGGTTGGGACCAGCCCGACCAAGCTCTGCTACAACCCGTTGAACAACAAGGTCTATTGCGCGAGCTTCGACAGCGACAGCGTGACAGTGATAGACGGGGCGACGAACTCGGTCGTCGCAACCGTGCCCGCGGGCGACCAACCAATTAACCTCCTCTACAACCCGCAGGAGAACAAGGTCTACTGCGCGAACTACTCCGCCGGCACCGTGACCGTAATCGACGGCGGGAGCAATGCAGTCATCGCGACCGTGCCGACGGACGTCTCCCCGCGCGGGTTGTGCTACAACCCGCAGGACGACAAGGTCTATTGCGCGAACAACTACGGCTACAACGTGACGGTGATTGACGGCACCACAAACGGCGTGCTGGCGACGGTCCCGGTCGGACAGGACCCATCAATGTTGTGCTACAACTCGCTGAACAACAAAGTCTACTGCCTGAACTCCTACGACACCGGCAGCGTGACCGTCATCGACGGCGCGACCAATGGTGTGCTGGCAACGGTCCCGGTCGGTGACTTTGCCGACGGGCTCTGCTACAACCCGCAGAACAACAAAGTATACTGCGCGAACAAGAACCAGGCGGACGTCAGTGTCATCGACGGGGCGACCAACGGCGTGCTGGCCTCGGTTCCGGTCGGAAGCTCCCCGGCAACCTTGCTCTACAATCCGCAGAACAACGCGGTCTATTGCGCGAATGCCGGCATCGAGCAAAGCGTGACCGTCATCGACGGCGCGAGCAATAGTGTGCGGGGAACAGTCGAGATTGGACGCGACCCGCAGGACCTCTGTCTCAATCCGCGATGGAATCGAGTCTACGTGGCCCACCGCTACAGTTCCAGCGTCTCGGTGCTGCGGGACTCCGGCGGGGGAGTCGAGGAAAGGGAAAGTGGAGAAGTGGGAAGGCAGAAGGCAGGAGCAAGCGTCGTCCGCGGCGTGCTGTTTCTTCCGGCGTTCAGCGTTGGGCGTCAAGAGTCAATCGTCCTTCTTGACCTCTCCGGCCGCAAGGTCATGGAACTCGTTCCGGGCGCGAACAACGTGCGCAGGCTGAGTTCGGGTGTGTACTTCGTGCAGTTGACGTCCAACGGCTTCACCACCGCGCAGAAGTTCGTGGTGCAGCGGTAGCCCAAGCGGTCGACCAAAAGCAGTCAGCAGGGGCGCGCGAAAGCCCGCCTCTTGTCTGACGGCGACGACAGGAGTTGCGACGGCCTGCGGTGCGGGATTCAGGTCATCACGCCCGGCGGCGCACGGACAAGAAAGGCGGTCGTCCACTAGCCTCGTCCGATGGCCTCACATCGTGCATCGCGGGCCGCGTCATCGACAGACGGGCAGTCTGCTTGACGCACGGCCCGAATGGCCAGAACAGAGGTGCGAACAAATCCCCGATGCAACGTACAAGGGCCATCAGACTACGTGGCAGGCCCGGCTATTGGGTTGCCCTTGACCCACGCAGCAATCGACGGGTCGGTGAGGGACGGACACTCAAGGCTGCGGCCCAGCGTGCCAGCAAGGCCGGCGTGAAGGACCCGGTCTTCACCCAGATTCCTTTGGAGTCGTGCGCCCTGGTGATGTAGCCGGGACGTGAACTCACTTCCGCTTCAATTCTACGAGTTCGAGGCTGAGCCATGCCGGGCGTTCCCGGCGGGCCGCAGGGTTCAGAGGCCGATGGTGCCGTTCCGCCTAAGTTGGGGCGACCGGACTTGACGTCAACCTCAGCCGCTCTCGCGGTGCCGGCCGTCTGACTCTGCGTATTCGCTGAACCTAGGCCTCTGCGGCAAATCACAAGTCATAAGCACCAAGTCCCAAACAAGCTCCAACGTTTCAATGCCAACGCACCTTCGTGTCTTGGTGTCTTAGTAGAAGACGCCGGTTCGGTCTTGGCGTTCTTGGCGAGCTTGGCGGTTCATCCCATTTCCGATTGCCGATTGGCGGATGGCGGAAGGGCGAACGGCGAGAGGCGAGCCGCCGGCAGCTTTCACTTGAGCCTGGGCTCGTCGCTCGCCGGTCGGGTTTGACCCGGGCGCGGTGCTGCGTAGACTGATAGCCGCTTCCGACAACCATAGATGCGCGAAACCGGTAAAGTAGTCAGCACCAAGAACGACCGGGCCGAGGTTGAGGTCGCGGCCCGCGGCGAGTGCGAGCACTGCACCGCCCATGGTATCTGCAACTGGACCGGCACGAGCCTGCGCAAAGTGCTGGCCGTGAACAAGGCCGGAGCCGGGGCCGGCGACGTGGTGGAACTGGAGATAGTCGAGGGGACCGGCGCGAAGTCGAACCTGCTGGTGTTTGGGGTGCCGGTCGTGCTGATGGTCACCGGCGTGCTCATCGGCGGGGTCCTGTTGCGCAAGGACCTCTGGTCGGGAATCCTGGCCGGGGTCGGGCTGGCGCTGGGGCTGGGAATTGTGAAGATTGTCGACATCGCTGTGAACCGGTCGGGCACCGGCCTGCCGGTCATAGTCAGACGAGCCGGAGAAGTCAGAGGGCAGAACTCAGAATGCGGAAATCAGAATGAAGGAGCATTGAATGAAAGCAATGATGGCAGTGATGCTGGCCGCAATCCTGGTGATGGCGTACGGTGAAGGCGGTGCCGCGACGACGACGGCCGCGCCGGAGATGAAGAACCTTGAGCATGGCACGATGTCCTACTGGCACGGCGTGAAGTTCACGCCGGATACGACCGACCCGGCGGGCAAGCGCGGCCGGTGGTCGGGTTGGTTCCACCAGGATGATGTGGACGCGTCCAAGCTGAAGGAGGGCATCATCCGCGGCAAGATTGACGGCCAGTGGATGGACTTGAAGGTCGTCAGCCTGCCCGATTCCTTCTGCGCGTGGAACTTCGGCAAGCGGCAGGAGCAGCTTGGGGTCATCGAGAAGATGATGGCAGCGCCTCAGGGCGCGATGGGCGCAATGATGCAGCCGGAGATTTCCGGGCCGCACAACGCGATGGTCGCGAGCCATGGCATGAAGCGGAAGGACTCGGAGTTCGACATCAACAACGCGGTTAAGGGAACTGGCTGGCTGCCCAAGCCGGAGAAGCTGCCGGGGATGATTGCGCTCTTGAAGCAGACCTGGAACGACTCGATGGACAAGAAGCTGGCGCTGCTGGAGAGCCTGTACACCAAGGCCACCGACGTCTTCGACCGGACCAAGCAGGCATCGCTTGAGCTCTATTCCCAGCCGAACTTCGAGACCCACACATTCCTCAACCAGATGGTCGACCCGGGCGTGGCGGTTGTTTATCTCGACCTGCCCAAGTCGTACGAACTGCGCTGCGTCGCCCAGATGCTTCATCCTGACGACCCGGGCCTGTCCGACTACGAGAAGCAGGTGGTCGAGTACATCAATCTGGTGCACGATTACTTCCACGGCCAGTCGCCGCGCCGGTCCATCGGCGTCATCTACCACGTGGTCCAGGTGTTCGACAACTCTCCGGGCCGGATGCGCGGCCAGCGGGTCGTGCCGCTGTTGCCGTAGCCGGGATTCTTTTCGCGGGCGGGCCGGATTGACATCTTCCGGCCCGTCACTATCTTAAGTGTGATGCCTGAGCACAAACAACTTGTCGTTGCCCCGCTGCCGCTGCCCGTACCCGATGATGTGCTGGTGAAGCGGGTCCAAGCCGGGGACAGCGAGGCGTTCGAGGAGCTCGTACGGCGGTACGAGCGCAAGGTCTACAACATCACCTACCGCCTGATGGGCAACGAGCAGGACGCGAGCGAAGCGCTGCAGGACGCGTTCCTGCGCGCGTACCGGTTCATCGGCAAGTTCCAGTTCAAGTCGTCGTTCTTCACCTGGTTGTATCGTATTGCCACCAATGTGAGTCTAAGCAAGTTGAGGAAGCGCGAGAAGGTTGATATCGTGTCGATTGACCAACCGGTGAACGAGGCCGGTGACCTGTCCTTCGAGATACCGGACGTGAAGTACGGCCCGGAGAAGTTGATGCAGCAGCGCGAACTGCGCGCCGCACTGCAGAAAGCAGTCGACGAGCTGGCCGAGGACTACCGGTCGGTGGTGGTTCTGCGTGACCTGGAAGGGCTCAGCAATGAGGAGGTCAGCAAGGTCCTGAGCCTGTCGGTGGCGGCGGTGAAGTCACGGCTGCACCGCGGCCGACTGGTGCTGAGAGATAAACTGGCGAGTTACCTATGATGGAAGGCGTATGAAGGAAAGAAAGAGGTCTGCCACCAAACGTTCCGAGTGCACCAAGGGCCACGAACTGATTGCCGAGTACATGCGCAGCGAGGCGGACACCGGGCTAACCAGCGACGAGTTGCGGCTGCACGCCAAATCATGCAAGAACTGCACACGACTGTTGCTCAGACTTGAGCCTCTCGTACGGCGCAGCCTTGAGCCTCACATCCTATTCAGCCTCGGACCCGACCGCGAGACGGCGGACGAGCCCCATGAGGTATTTGCAGGGACGCGACGAGAATTGGCTAGGCGGGATCCTGCATGCCGCGAGTGCGCCGAAGTGCACCAACTGATCGCTGACTGCGTCAGCGGCGAGCCGAACGACGGGTTTCCGCCAGAACTCCTGATACACCTCCTGTCATGTCCGGACTGCAATTGGCTTATGCCGATTCTTGTGCAAGTCGTTCGAGCCGGCACACCAGCGCTGTCTAGAGAGCTGCCGGTGGAGGTCCGACAGGAGCTCTGGGTGAAGATTCGGTGCGAGATACACACGGACAGAAGGTGATCAGTTTGCAGGTTGCAGTTTGCGGTTCCGGGCGGTGACTGGTACCTGGTAACTGGTCACTGGCAAATGCACGCCAGACCCGGCTACCCACAATCCACCAATAGGATATGAAATCCGGCGAGGCCCAACCCGGCAAACCCGGCGCGCGCGTGCTGGTCGCCATGTCCGGCGGCGTGGATTCGTCAGTCGCGGCGGCGCTGCTCAAAGAGCAGGGCTATGACGTCATCGGCGTTACCATGCGGCTCTATGATGAAGGGGAACTACCCGCAGACTACTCAGATGTCACGGACAATCGCAAATCGGAAATCGGCAATCGGCAATCAGCGTGGGGCGGTCGCGGCTGCTGCGGATTCGGCGGGTCGAAGGACGCGGCACGGGTGGCGGCGAAGCTCGGGTTCCCGCATTACACGTGGGACTTTCGCAAAGAGTTCAGCCGGATGG
Organism: Caldifarciminota bacterium; assembly: GCA_903908785.1. GTDB lineage: Bacteria > Hydrothermota > Tepidihabitantia > Tepidihabitantales > Tepidihabitantaceae > UBA2258. The sequence continues at coordinate 5,885 of CAIVTL010000064.1, forward strand.
TCATTGATGACTTCTGTGCCGAGTACGGCCGGGGTCGGACTCCTAATCCCTGTCTGCGCTGCAACGAACTCGTGAAGTTCACCGAGTTGCTCGCGCGGGCAGCGCAACTGGACGCGGAGCGGATTGCCACCGGCCACTACGCCCGCATCGGCCAGGACGCGGCCGGCGCGTGGCAACTGAGCAAGGGCGTTGACGGGCGCAAGGACCAGTCCTATTTCCTGTATGCGATGACCCAGGACCAACTGAGCCGCGTGCTGATGCCGGTCGGCGGCTATGCCAAGACCGAGGTGCGGGAGATGGCGCGCAGGTTTGAACTGCCGGTGGCGGAGAAGCCGGAGAGCCAGGACATCTGCTTCGTGCCGGACAACGACTACGTGGCGTTTCTACGGCAGCAGCGGCCCGAGATGTTCCGGCCCGGGCCGGTGCTGGACATGGCCGGCCATGTGCTCGGACAGCATGAGGGTATCGCTGGTTTCACGCTCGGGCAGCGCAAAGGACTGGGGCTTGCATTCGGCGAGCGGCGATACGTTGTCCGTCTGGAACCGGAGAAGAACGCAGTCGTGCTCGGAACCGAGGAGGAGGCGCGGGGCAGCGTGGTCGAGGCCGAGGATGCACGCTGGGTGTCGGGCAGGGCCCCAGGCGAGCCGGTCCGAGTCCAGGTCAGAGTAAGGTACCAGGGCAAGGGCGGTGCGGCGACGGTCGAGCCGCTTGAGGGCAACCGTGTGCGCGCGACCTTTGACGAGCCGCAGTGGGCGCCCACGCCGGGGCAGGCGATTGTGTTCTGGCGGGATGACTGCGTGCTCGGCGGCGCGACCATCGGGCGGAATGAACCCATCCCCGACGTGGTAAGTAGTTCGCACCCGCGATGAATAGACGCAATTCTGTAACTCTCAGGCTGCGCCGTTCTCGGTGGGAAAGTCCTAAGGATAAAGCACAAAGGACAAAGCAAGTATGAAGGACAAAGTGAAACGCACGAAGTCCGGACTTTGTCATTTCCCTTTTCCTCTTGCTTGGTCCTTTGTCCTTGCCACTTCGTCCTTTCCCCGGGAAATGGCGAGAACATAAGGAGGTTTGGTGCTTGTAATACTGCTGGCCCTGCAGGCCATGACCGTGTCCTCGCAGGCCGATTCCGTCGTGGTGTACCCATACCAGGTGCTGGTCGTTCGTACGGCGAACGTCAGCGTTTCCGGTTCGGGTGAACTCTCGTTCCCCAACCTGCCCGGAGGACTCGACGATAACAGCGTGCGCATCAAGGCTCCCGGCATCCGCGTCGGCGAAGTGCAGGTGATGCGCGGCTACCTGGCCGAGCCGACGCCCGAAGTAAAACGGCTGCAGCTACGGGCGCAGGACCTTGAGGACGCGCTCAAGGGATTCGAGGACGAGGGCGCAGTGCTCAAGGCAAAAGAGGATTTCCTCAACTCCGTGAAGCTCGGAGCGCCGGAAATCATCGCCAAGGACCTGCAGCAGGGCAAGGTCGCGACCGAGTCGTGGCGCGGGGCGCTTGCCTTTGTCGGTGACGAGCTGGTGAAGGTCAAGGCGCGGCAGGTGAAGCTCGCTCGTGAGCACGACGCGAAGCAGAAGGAAGTCGCAGCCGCCCAGCAGGAGTACAACGACGCGAGGGCCGCGGTGGAGAATCACAAGGAAGTCGATTTTGACTACGCGGCAGACCCGGGCAGCTACGAGGTGAGGCTGTCCTACGTCATTCCTAACGCGGCGCAGTGGTCGCCTTACTATGAGCTGCGGGCGAACCCGGCTGACGGTAAGGTCGAAGTGAGCTACTTCGCCAAGCTGGTGCAGAGAACCGGCGAGGACTGGGACGGCGTGAAGGTCGTGCTCTCCACCACGCAGCCGGTCCTCGGCGTGACCGCACCTCAGCCGACGCCGTGGTTCCTTTCCCTGATGCAATACGACATGGATAAGGGTGGAAGGACAAGGCATGCGGCCTTTGCGCCGATGGAAGCGCCGGGCGGTGGCGCGATGGCGAAGGACATGGAGGAGAAGGTCGACGAGGCCCAACCGGTCGAGACCGGCATCTCGCTCCAGTATGCGATTCCGGGCCGGGTCAGCCTGAAGTCGGGCGAGCAGGCGAAGAAGTTGAGCCTGAAACAGGCCAGCCTGCCGGCCGAGTTCGAGTACTACACTCTGCCGAGGAGCGGCCAGCAGGCGTATCTCACCGGCAAGCTGGCGAATACGAGCGACTTCGTGTTCCTTGCCGGGGACGGCAACACCTATGTTGGCGACGAATACACCGGCACGACATGGCTGCCGAACATCGCCTCCCAGGAATCAACGCTCGTGAGCTTCGGGATTGACGAGCGCGTCAAAGTGAAGCGCGAACTGGTCAAGAGTTTCAAGTCAAAGGGCGGTCTGTTCAGCAAGACTGAGAAGGCGCAGTTCGTGTACAAGACCACGGTCGAGAACTACAACCCGAAGCCGATTACCATCAAGGTCGTCGAGCAGGTGCCGGTTTCCCAGCAGGGCGAGATCAAGGTAACGGTCACCAAAGTGGAGCCTCAGTTCCTTGAGCAAGACAAGGACCAGGGAACCTACACATGGAAGCCGACGCTTGACCCCAAGGGCAAGTTTGTCATCAACTTCGAGTTCACGGTCGAATACCCGGCCGGACAAAACGTGCAGGGATTGTTCTAGCCGAATTCCAATCAACGGGGCGGGACTTCCATCCCGCCCCGATTTGTTTATGCTTGCTTTGTGAAGACCGTGACTATCGTCGGCGCCGGACTCGCCGGATGCGAGGCGGCGCTGCAGTGCGCCCGGCTCGGCGTGCCGGTGCGGCTGCACGAGATGCGGCCGGAGAGGATGACCGAGGCGCACGAGACCGGCGACGTGGCCGAACTCGTCTGCTCAAACTCGCTCAAGTCCGACGAGCCGCAGAATGCGCACGGCCTGCTCAAGGCCGAACTGCGTGTCTTCGGCTCGGCTTTGCTTGAGTGTGCGGAGCGGGCGCGGATTCCGGGCGGCAAGGCGCTGGTAGTTGACCGGCGGCGATTCTCGGTCGAAGTGCAGAAGGCGCTGGACGCGGCCGGGGTCGAGGTGATACGGCAGGAGTTCGGTTCGGTTTCCGTTCTCTTCCGGAGGAGGGGTTTCCAAACCCCGACGGACCGGCCCGCATCGTCGAATGTGCCAGACAATCGCGACTGGGAAGTCGCTCCTACCGAAGCGGAGGGAACGGGTGAGGGTGAGACGGCAATCACCATCATTGCCACGGGGCCCCTGACTTCGCAGCCCATGGCCGAGTCGCTGCAGGCGTTGCTTGGGACGGAGCGACTGTTCTTCTACGACGCAATCGCGCCCATCGTTGCGGCTGAGTCGCTCGATCTGAGTCGCGTGTTCGAAGGTTCGCGTTACGACGCGGGCTCGGACTACCTCAACTGCCCTATGTCCGAAGAAGAGTACGCCCGGTTCGTGGACGCGCTGCTTGCGGCGGAACTGCATCCGCTGCACGATTTCGAGAATCCCGAAGGAGAGCATCCACAGATTTCGCAGATTACGCAGATGTCCGGGCAGAACGAGGAACGTCCCGGGTTGAGTCCCGAGAACCCTGAGGGAGAGCATCCGCAGATTACGCAGATTCCGCAGACGTCCGGCCAGTACCTCCGGACCCCGCAGCAAGAACCAGGAACCAAGAACGAAGAACCAGGAATTTTCTTCGAGGGCTGCCTGCCGGTTGAGGAGATTGCGCGGCGGGGGAGACTTGCGCTCGCGTATGGGCCGATGAAGCCGGTCGGGCTCACGGACCCGAAGTCGGGCAGGCGTCCGTTCGCGGTGGTTCAGCTTCGGCGTGAGAACGAGGCGGGGACGATGTACAACCTGGTCGGGTTCCAGACCCGGCTCACGTATCCGGAACAGGAGCGGGTGTTCAGGCAGATTCCGGGACTGGAGCAGGCGAAGTTCCTGCGGCTCGGCAGCATCCATCGGAACACGTATCTCGACGCGCCCAAGGTCTTGCTGCCGACGCTCCAGACCCGCGCGCGCGCCGACCTGTTCATCGCCGGCCAGCTTGCCGGAGTTGAGGGTTATGTCGAGTCCATCGGCGCGGGTCTCGTCGCGGGCATCAACGCGGCGCGACTGGCAAAGGGGGAGACGCCGGTGGAACTGCCGCCCGCGACGATGCTTGGCAGCCTGCTCGCGTACATCACCGCGTCTGCGAGCGATAGCTCCTTGGAGTGCGGGAGCGCAGCTCCCGCTTTGCAGTTTCCGACCGGAAAAGCGGCAGCTCCGCTGCCGCACTCCAAAGCCTTCCAGCCGATGAACGCCAACTTCGGCCTGCTGCCGCCGCTGGCCGAACGCCTCCGCGGCCGTGACAAGCGCCGGGCAATGGCCGAACGCGCGCTTGAAGCCGCTCGCGAGTTCGGCTTGACGGTTCCACTCAGCCCGGCCTGATTGCCGGGCACTGTCGCGGCCGTGAACGCGCCGGCGACGGCCACGAATCAGACTCCGACTGAAGTCGCGAGCAGAACCACGAAGCCGACCGGAGTTCGAGCCACATGCTGCGAGGACCATCGTCTCGTTGCCTGCTTCGGCTGTCGTGAAGCAGATGCACTCGAAGCCCGACAATTGACGCGCGATTCATCTCGGCACATCTCAGTCAAAGGGGTCCCAACAAGGATGCTCAAGCGAACCTGAGCAGCATCTGCGCATGGAACGTGACAAGGAGCCAGCCTCAGGGCATCACGCGGAGTTCAACCCAGACCTTCAGACGCAACGCGACAGAGGCTCGCACCTGCCTCTCGACCATGGGCGATGGTTGCGATTCGCCGATTCAATCCACAATTCACTCAACGACTCGTTTCACGAGTGACAGGGCGTTTGAATCCTCAACTGGCCTGTCAAGTGACCTGACGATTGGCTCCACAAGCCATCAGGTGCTTGAAGCGGCGGACCATTCCTGCAACCGGCCTGCGATTCAGTCCTTAACTCGTTCTGCTAGCGAATCTTAGATTCAGTCCTGCATTAATTCCACGAACGATACCACAATTCATCCCTGAAACCGTTGGGGGGACCGTTCCCCCAACGGTTCCCCCTATGAATTGTGGAATCGTAGTGGCTGCCACAAGCCACGCGCCTTACCAGTTTCTCTGTGGTGTATCTTTCGGCATTACAATCTGTTACGTTGTTGAGGCGAACAGCGGCTTCGTAAGTCGAGTTTCCGGTTACGTGTTGGCCGGACTCCAATAGCTAGTTGTGGGTTGATGCCTGGCTGGATTCGCATTGCCCGAGGTTCTGACTGTCGTGTGAGTGGGTACTCTGGACGTTCCTTTGACCGCGCTGGCCGCTGCCGAATGGCCCGTCACGTGATGGTAGAAACCCGAGGCTCCTGCAACCATGACGCTATCCCCGGCGCTTGGATGGCTGCCGGGAACGACCGTCCGGTCACAGGCGTCGGCTGCCCGCGTCGCCGCAGGCAGCCGTGAACTGGATTCCCGCCTGGGGTTCTATTCGGCCAGCACGACCTTGTGACAGCCGACGGCTGACCGCTCACGGACGAAGTACACGCCGGGCGATAGCCCGCTCAGGTCGTTCACGCCGGGCAGCAGCTCCATCACCTTCCGCCCGCTGATATCGAGCAGCCAGCTTGTGCTTGAGCTTGGGCTTGTGCTCCTGGGGAGGGACAGCGCGCCCCGCAGGACCGATGCCACGGGCTTGGGGCTTGTAGCTTGGGGCTTGGAGCTTTCCTCGACTGCCACGTGCGGGAGAATCGGGGGCGCGCAGGCGGAGACGACGGCAACGCCGGTCGCGGGTTCGGCGGTCAGGCAGCCGGCTCCAGCACGGTAGGGAAAGACGTTCACGCCCGACTGCATGAAGTCCGGGTCAACCCAGTTCCATGTCCACGACGCGAAGTCGCGGTAGTTGTAGCGGGCGTTGAGGTCCGGGAACGAGCCGGACACGTCGTTTGAATACGTCCACAGGGCGTGAACACCATGCCCGGGAGCGCACGACAGCGCGGGATGGACCGGGCCGCAGGCCTGCAGGTCATACGTTGTGCCGCCGATAGTGTCCAGCCTGCTCAGATGGATTCCCTCCATCGTGACGTAGAGCTGCTGGCACAAGACCATATTGTCAGTGCACGGACCCTGCCCCAGAGGCGAGAAGCCGGCAACCTCGTCGACTTCGTACATGACGAAAATCGAATCGTGGCCGCTCGGATCGTTGGCTATGACTGGAAACCGGCATGAAAACGGCCCCGGTTCGGTCATTCGGAGGGCTTCGGAGGGGACCCCGACGATACCGATGTGAATGCCCGCGCGCAGGAGATGGGTCTCTGGGTCCACGTTCGATGAATCGAATTGCTCCCAGGTCGCCAGCAGGGCACCAGAGGCGGCACATACGCTTGGGCGACAGGCGTAGAGCGCATTGTAGCCAACCGGCGCGGCCAAGTGCTCGGGGGCGCAGCCGGCCCGACGAACCAGCATCCAGTTTGGGCTCCAGTCCGGACACCAGTGCCAGATTCCGGCCGGCATGATGAATGCCGTGTCGTGAACGACCGGGTGCACTGCTGCCATTACGTGAAGCCGGCTATTGTCATCGTAGAAGGGGTAGAGCGAACTGACGTGGAACGAGGTAAGAGTGTCGCCGCCATACGCAGACGGCCTCTCCATCTCCTGAATCGGTCCCCATGTCGCGCCTGCATCGGTTGACAGCCGATAGTACCCAGGCATCGGGCTGGTGTCCGTGCGCACCCAGGTGATGCAGACCTTGTTGCCGTCTTTGGACGAGGCGATGTTGTGAGTCTCAAACATCGGCTGCGTTCCGGAGTCGGCGACACCAAAGATAGAGTCCCAGTTGCCCCAGGTCGAAATGCGGGTACGGCTGAGCAGGCAGCCGGTGGTGTCGAGCATAGCGATGTTGTACGGCAGGCTGTCTCTGCCGGCGGCAACGAGCGGCCAGCCGAAACCCATCGGGCCGGGACTGTAATCGAAGATGCCTGCTCCGGCTTCAGCGTCTCTCGCTACAACCGGCCGCACCGAGTCGTCGAGTTGGGCTGGTGCAAGGTTGCGCACCATCATCCGCTCGCGCACGTCCGCGCTGTAGCCGCACTGTCTGACAGGGGCCGCTGAGGCCAACGCCAGCGACAGAACCGCCGCCCACAGCGCTACAGCCAACGCCATCACCAAGAATCTACCGTTCATCTCGCCTCCCTGGCGCCGAATCTCAGGTTCTCTGGTTGCCTGAGGCCGGCCGCCACGCTGCTTCTGCAGATAACCGTCACTCCGCCGGGCATCGGTGAGAGGATATGTCAATCCCGGCCGCGTGTCAACCGGGCGGCCGAGGTTGACTGTCGCCAGATTTCGGGCATGATTGCCGAGCAGAATTGAAAGGAACAACCTGTGAGTGACTTCAAGGCGCTGCCTGAGAAGGCGACCGACATGCTCGACTGGTCTTGGCCGCAGATTGAGCCACACTACACCGAGTTGCTCGGCCGCAGTCTGTCGGCCGCAAACGTCCATGACTTTCTATCCGACTGGACAAGGCTGGTCGACCGCGTAGGCGAAGTCTTCGGGCGCTTGATGGTGGCCAAGGGCCAGAACACCGCCGACAAGGAAGCAGAGGCGCGGCATGACCGTTTTCTCGAAGCCACGTATCCGAATTGGGCAGAGGCAGAGCAGAGGCTGACGCAGAAGTTGCTCCAGAGCGGCCTTGCCCCCGATGGGTTCGAAAGGCCCCTGCGCCGGATGCAGGTCGACGCAGGCGCCTTCTGCGAGGCGAACCTACCACTCGAGGTCGAGTCCGCAAAGCTCTGCTCAGAATACTCGAAGATCACCGACAGCCAGACCGTGCAGTGGGAAGGCAGAGAGGTCACGCTTGCGCAACTGAAGCCAGCGCTCCGGGCCACCGACCGTGAACGCCGGGAGCAGGCATGGCGGCTTTCTGCCAAACGCCAGCTTGCCGACCGCGCCGCGCTCAATGATCTCTGGCAGAAGTTGCTGAAGCTCCGAGTGCAGATGGCCGCGAACGCCGGGTTCTCCGACTTCCGGTCATACTGCTGGCAACTGATGAACCGGTTCGACTACACGCCGGAGAGCTGCAAGCAGTTCCACCGGGCGATTGAGGGAGTGGCGACACCTGCAGCCGCGCGTGCCTGCCAACGCCGGGCAAAGCAGCTCCGCTTGGAAGTATTGAGGCCATGGGACTTGGACGTCGACCCGCTGGGCAGGCCCGCGCTCGCGCCGTTTCAGACCGTCGAACAACTGCGCGCCGGCGTGCACTCTATGCTGACCCGCTTGGATTCCGAGATGGCCGACCATTTCCAGGCTTTGGCTGACGAAGGGTTGCTGGACTTGGAGAGCCGGGCCAACAAGGCGGCGCACGGGTACTGCGTGCCGCTGGGCGCAGCCAATCGGGCATTCATTTCGGTGAACGCCGTCGGGCTTCACGACGACGTCATGACGCTGATTCACGAGAGCGGCCATGCTTTCCACTTCTACCAGGCAGGCAAGCTGCCGTACTTCCAGCAGCGGCAGATAGACGCGGAGTTCGCGGAGGTAGCTTCGATGGGTATGGAATTGCTGGCCTCGCCATACCTGGCAACGGTAGCCGGCGGCTTCTATTCGCCGGAGGAAGCGACGCGCGCCCTGAACGACAAGCTCGGGAAGGACATCCAGTTCTGGCCGTACATGGCGGTCGTTGATGCATTCCAGCATTGGGTCTACGAGAACCCCGAGCAGGCAATGGAGCCGGCGAACTGCGACCGGCAGTGGACCCGACTCTGGCACCGGTTTGTCACCGACGAGGATTGGAGCGACCTCGAGGACGCGGTCGCCACCGGTTGGCACCGCAAGTTCCACATCTTCCAGATGCCCTTCTACTACGTTGAGTACGGGCTGGCGCAGCTTGGGGCATACCAGGTCTGGGCCAACGTGCTGAAGGACCAGGCCAGGGCGGTGGCCGCGTACAAACGGGCGCTCGCCCTCGGCGGCACGAAGTCTTTGCCGGAGCTTTACGCGACGGCCGGCGCGAAGTTTGCCTTTGACGCCGGCACCCTTGGCGCGATCGTGGCCCTGATGGAAGAGAAGCTGGACCAGGCGGCCGGGGAGTTTGCCTTGACTGTTGCCGAGAAACGGGCATGATTGCCGGTCGCAATTGAGAGGAACAATCTTATGGATAACCCAAGAGTATTGCCCGAGAAGGCCACTGAGATGCTTGAGTGGTCGTGGGCGCAGTTCGAACCGTACTATGTGGAACTAGCCGGGCGGAAGCTGTCGGCCGCGAATGTGGAAGCGTTCCTTGCCGACTGGACCCGGCTGCACGAGCGGCTGGACGAGGTCGCAACCCGGCTCGGGATTGCCAAGGACGCGAACACCGCGGATAAGGAAGCCGAGCAGCGCTTCAACACGTATCTGGAAGAGATATACCCGAAGTCGCAGGAGGCGGAGCAGAAGCTGAAGATGTTGCTGCTGGACAGCAAGCTTGTGCCCGCCGGGTTTGAGCTGCCGCTCAAGAAGATGCAGACCGACGCGGCGCTGTTCCGCGAGGCGAACCTGCCGTTGCAGGTCGAGTCCTCCAAGCTCGGCACCGAGTACGCGAAGGTTATCGGCGGGCAGACCGTGCAGTGGGACGGCAAGGAAGTGACGGTCACGCAACTCCGGCCGGTCTTCCAGGAGACAAACCGGGACCGGCGTGAGCAGGCGTGGCGGCTTTCGGCCAAGCGCCAGCTTGCCGACCGTGCCACGCTGAACGAGCTCTGGCAGAAGCTGCTTGCGCTCCGGCTGCAGATGGCGACCAATGCCGGGTTCGCCGACTATCGTTCGCTCGTCTGGAAGGAGATGTTCCGTTTCGACTACACGCCGGAGAACTGCAAGCAGTTCCACCGCGCGATTGAGGAGACGGTCGTACCCGCGGCCGCGCGCACGTACCAGCGGAAGGCCGGGCTGCTCGGGATTCCGGCGCTCCGACCGTGGGACCTCGACGTTGACGCTGAGGGCAGGCCGGCGCTGGCCCCGTTCAAGGAAGTCGAGCAGTTCAAGTCCGGGGTGCACACCATCCTGCAGCGGGTTGACCCGCAGCTCGGCGGCTACTTCCAGACGATGATGGCCGAGCAACTGCTCGACCTGGAGAACCGGAACAACAAAGCGCCGGGCGGCTACTGCTCGACGCTTGAGGCCGCGAAGCGTCCGTTCATCTTCATGAACGCGGTCGGGATGCACGGCGACGTGATGACGCTTATCCACGAGAGCGGCCACGCGTGCCACAGTTTTGAGGCGAGCCGGCTGCCGTACTTCCAGCAGCGCAACTCGGGCCTGGAGTTCGCCGAGGTCGCGTCCATGGGGATGGAGCTACTGGCCGCGCCGTACTTCGCGAAGGACGCGGGCGGATTCTACACCCGCGACGAGGCGGCGCGCGCATTCGCGGAGAACCTGGAAAAGAACATCCAGTTCTGGCCATACATGGCGGTCGTTGACGGGTTCCAGCACTGGGTCTACGAGAACCCGCAGGCGGCGATGGAGCCGGCAAACTGCGACAAGCAGTGGACCGTACTTTGGCGCCGGTTCATGGCCGGGGTAGACTGGAGCGGCCTGGATGACGTGCTTGAAACCGGCTGGCAACGGAAGCTGCACATTTTCCTCGTACCGTTCTACTATGTCGAATACGGGCTGGCGCAGCTTGGCGCGGCGCAGGTCTGGGCCAATGCGCTTCGGGACCAGGCCGGGGCAGTGGCCGCTTACCGGCGCGCGCTGGCGCTCGGCGGCACGAAGTCATTGCCGGAACTCTACGCGGCGGCCGGGGCGAAGTTCGCCTTTGATTCGGCCACGCTCGGCCCGGTCGTTGCCCTGATGGAGGAGAAGCTGGCCGCCGGCGCCTGACGCGCGGCCCCGGCTTTGTTTGACATGGGATTGACGGCGTTTACCATCTCTTTATGAGAGTTCCCATGCGCCTTGTGCTGCTCGGAGCCGTGCTGGTTTCGGGCCAGGCTTTCGGCTGGTATTCGCCAATCCTCTGGAACGTTTGCAACTCGGCGGCCGTTCCGGGCGGCTCAGTGGTCGTCAACGCTGACTGCATTGATTCCATCAACCCGCTGGACGACATGGGGCTCACGGTTTTCTACTCCACCGACAATCAGGCGACGTGGCAGCAAGCACCGATGAACGCGGTCGGCCAACCGGGTTACGACAGCACATATCAATGTGCGTTTCCCGCTCCCGGCTCCGGCACGGTCTACTACTACGTGCGCGCGGACAACGGCACCAACTACGGCACGCAGTCGCCGTACAATTCCGGCGATGCGTGGCCGGTCACCGACAACCTGCTGGCCGAGACCGCGCTCGAAGGGACCGGCGATACCATCAACGACCCGGACGGCGAGTACCTGGACCTGACTTCCTGCGCCATCGGCTACTCGGCAGGCAAGTTCTACGGCCGGCTGACCAACCATACCACGTCCAATTCGTGGCCGACGCGGGGGACCATACTTGGGCCGTGGTACGTGTATTCGGTCGGGTTCCGAAACTCCGAGGCCCCTTCCGACACCTGGGCATACGCCATGACCCACGTCAGTATTCTCACTTACACGGACGGGCTGTACGAGGTCAATACCTACACGCACGATTTCACGAAGATCGGCAACATCGACATCCAGATGTCGGGCAACCGGCTCATCATGCGCTGCAATCTGTCGGACCTCGTTGCCCGGCCCCACTTTCAGCCGTGGCCGAATGTCTGCGGCTACCTTTGCTCAGCCAAGGGCGAGACGCGTTCGGCGGACATCTCGCTCAACTCCTGGCAGCACGACACAACCAATTCCTCCCGCTTCTACGTAGACCGGACCCCACGACTCGTCGTCGGCCAGAACCAATCGCCGGTCCTGAACCTTGCGGGCGTCGATCCCGATACCGGCACCGGAGAAACCGATTTCCGGTTCCATGTCCACTACTCGGACGCGGACACCAACCTGCCCGTACTGCGCAGCGTGGTGATTGACAATGAGGACTCGTTCGCGGTCAGGCCGCGCAACCACCGGTACGCAGCCGGCGTCACTTTCGAGGACACGCTGAGCGGGTTCGGCGCAGGCCCGCACGAGTACAAGTTCGTGTTCAGCGACGGCGTCAGTGTCGTTACTACCCCGCCGGACACCTTCTTTGTCATCGGCACCGGGGTAGCTGAAGTCCCGTGCGGCGACGCGGCCGGATTTTCGGCATCACCCAATCCATTCTCGCGCTCGGTGCGATTCCACGTGCCGTTTGGCTGGCGCGTCCTGCGCATCTTCGACCGCTGCGGCAAGTTGGTCCGTTCTCTGCCCACTCCCCGTTCCCTAACCCCTAATCCCTATTCCCTAACCTGGGATGGCACCGACAAGTCCGGCCGGCTGCTGCCCGCGGGAGTATATTTCCTCCGCGAAGAAAGGGGCCCGCTGCGGCGGCTGCTGGTCAAGCTGAACGACCGCTAGCCCTGCCCTTCGGCCCGGTTCGAGAGTCTCATGCCTCAGCCAGACAACTCGCGGTCGACCGTGAAGCGGAACGGCAAGGACGCGTTCTGGAGCGTCCCGGCCGGCGACCTGCTGCAGCGACTTGAGACCACCGCGCAGGGCCTGACCGGGGAAGAGGTTCGCGCCCGGCTCGAGCGCTATGGCGCGAACAGCCTGAAGCCGAAGCGCGAGTTGAGCTGGCCCGGGTTGCTTCTCGGCCAGTTCAAGAGCCCGCTGGTGCTGATACTGGTGGCAGCGGCAGTTCTTTCCTTCTTCCTGCACGACCGCACCAACGCCGGAATCATCCTTGGTATCGTGGTCGTGAGCGCGGTGCTCGGGTTCTGGCAGGAGTACAGCGCGGCCGGCGCGGTGGCGAAGCTGCTGGCCGTCGTGCAGGTCAAGGTGCATGCGCTGCGCGACGGACAAGAGCGGGACGTGCCGGTTGACGAAATTGTGCCGGGCGACGTGCTGGCGCTCTCCGCCGGGGACGTTGTGCCGGGCGACTGCGTGGTGCTCGAGTCCAAAGACCTGTTTGCCAACGAGGCGGCGCTGACCGGGGAGAGCTATCCGGCCGAGAAGCTGGCCGGCGTGGTTGCGGCTGAGACGGCGCTCGCCGCGCGGACCAACGTCCTGTTCATGGGCACGCACGTGGTGAGCGGTACCGGGCGGGCGCTCGTGGCGCGGACCGGCCGGGAAACGGAGTTCGGCAAAGTGTCGGACCGGCTGCGGCTGCGGCCGCCGGAGACCGATTTCGAGCGCGGGCTGCGCCGGTTCGGGTATCTCTTAATGCAGGTCACGTTGATACTCGTCGTCGGCATCTTCGCGTTCAACGTGTTCCTGAAGCGGCCGGTGTTCGATTCGTTCCTGTTCGCGCTGGCGCTGGCGGTCGGGCTCACGCCCCAGTTGCTGCCCGCGATTGTCAGCGTCAGCCTGAGTCGCGGCGCCCAGAAGATGGCCCGACAGAAGGTGATTGTCCGGCGCCTCTCCTCGGTGGAGAACTTCGGCAGCATGACCGTGCTCTGCTCGGACAAGACCGGCACGCTGACGCGCGGGACCGTGCAGGTGCGGGAGGCGCTGGACGAGGCGGGCAACGCGAGTGAGAAGGTGCTGCTTTACGCATTCGTGAACGCGGCGTTCCAGACCGGGTTCACCAACCCGATTGACGCGGCGATAAAGACCCAGCACCCCTTCGACCTTTCCGGCTGGACCAAGCTCGACGAAGTGCCGTATGACTTCGTGCGCAAGCGGCTGAGCGTGCTGGCCGAGCACAAAGGCCGGTGCCTGCTCATCACCAAAGGCGCGCTGCCCAATGTGCTGGAAGTCTGCACGCACGCCGAGCAGGCCGATAACCGGGTCGACATCGCCGGGCTCGGGGAAGAGATTGAGGGCCGGTACCAGTGGCTGAGCGCCAAGGGCCTGCGCGTGCTCGGCGTCGCCTGCCGCGACACCGGCGCGGACCGGACTATCACCCGCGATGACGAGACCCGGATGACGTTCCTCGGGTTCCTTGTCCTCGAAGACCCGCTCAAGCCCGACATCGCCGAGACCGTGGCCCACCTGCGCGGCAAGGGCGTGCGCCTGAAGATAGTCACCGGCGACAACCGGCTGGTCGCGGCCAACATCGGCGTGCAGGCCGGGCTCGAAAACCCCGAGATTCTCGCGGGCCCGGAGATGCACGACATTTCCGACGAGGGGCTGCCGGTGCTGGTGGACG
>CAIVTL010000065.1 GCA_903908785.1 Caldifarciminota bacterium
GCCATCCCTTTGTCCCTTGATCCCTTTGTCCCTTGCAGCACTTGCTCGAACTCCTTCTGCGACACGATGCGGTCGGACTGGCCGGAGCAGTACTCGGTCGGAGTCCGATATTGCGCGCCGGTCGCAACCACGACGACGCCGTGCTTGAGCAGGATGTCGGACCGGTCGGACTTGTCGGACAGGTCTGACAGTTCGACCGTCGTCTGGAAATTGCCGACGAACCCATCAATCGCCTTGATTCTAGCCCCCGTGAATACCTTGATGCGGGGATGCTGCCGGAGCTTGGCCTCAAGTTCCGTGAGTCGTCCGGCCACGTCGCTGCCCTCAATCGTCTTCGCTATGGTAAGGGCGTTGCCACCGAGTTTCGCCTCGCGTTCGACAAGGAACGTGTCGAAACCCTCGCCGGCCAGGGCCAGCGCCGCGGTCATGCCGGCCAGCCCGCCGCCGACGACGAGCCCGGCCTTGGTGACCGGCAGCTTCACCTTGGGCAGCGGCTTGAGACGCAGGGCGCGGGCAACCGCCATGCTCACCAGGTCCTTCGCCTTCGCAGTCGCCTTGTCCGGCTCCTTCATGTGCACCCATGAACACTGGTCGCGGATGTTGGCCATCGCGAACAGGTGCGGGCTCAAGCCCGTCTCCGCGACCGTCGCCTGGAACAGCGGCTCATGGGTTCGGGGCGAGCAGGAGGCCACGACCACGCGGTTCAGGTGGTGCTCGCGAATCCGGCTCTTGATCTTGTCCTGTGTGTCCCCGGAACAGGAATAGAGATTGTCTTCAGCAAAGACAACGTGCGGCAAGGTCCGGGCGAACTCGACGACCTCGGGCACGCGCACGATTCCGCCGATGTTGATACCGCAATGGCAAACAAAGACGCCGATGCGCGGGGCCTCGCCGCGTACGTCAAGCTCGGCCGGCGGCTCAACCACCCGGATAAGCGTGCCGCGTTCGCCGGCGAGGATTTCCTCGGCCACGGCCGCGGCGCTCGAGGCGCCGGTCACGGTCTCGGGTATAGCCATCGGCTGGGCAAAACTGCCCGCCACGCTCATGCCGACGCGCGACGTCGCGGTCGGGTCCCATGCGTCGGTCAGAACGAACCCGAACCGGTCCAAGTCGAAGTCGAGCCGCTTCGACAGCTCAATTAGCTCGGCCGGCGGCACGAAACCGCACGACAGCACGACCATGTCGAACTGCTCCGACTTCCGGCCGGCCTCGGCGGTGTAGCGCACGGTCAGGTTATGCGTCACCGGGTCTTCACGGATTTCCGGCACCCGCGCACGCACGAGCCGAACGCCGTACTGTTGTTCGGCCCGGTCAACGTACTTGTCGAAGTCCTTACCGTAGGAACGCATGTCCATGTAGAAAATGGTCGGCTCAACGTCCCGGGCATGCTCGCGGGTGATGACCGCCTCTTTCACCGCGTACATGCAGCACATCGCCGAGCAGTATCCGCGCTCGACCGAATCGTCGCGCGAGCCGATGCACTGCAGCCAGGCAATCCGTTTCGGCGGCTGGCCGTCGGATGGCCGCTTCACGTGGCCGCCGTACGGCCCGGACGCGGAGAGTATCCGCTCGAACTCCAGGCTCGTGACCACGTTCGGGTACCGACCGTGACCATACTCGGGCCGCAGCGCGGTCGGCGCGATCTTCGAGCCCGCCGCGACCACGACCGAGCCGACTTGGATGGTAATCTCCTCATCCTGCTGCGTGTAGTCAATTGCCCCGGCCTTGCAGGTCTTCTGGCACGCGCCGCACTTGTCCTTGGTGAACTTCAGGCACTGCGCGCGGTCAATCATCGGCGCGTTGGGCACGGCCTGCGCGTACAGCCGGAAGATGGCGCGGCGCTGGCTCAGGCCGCCCTCGAACTCGTTGGGCAGGTCCCGGACCGGGCACTTGGTCATGCAGTCGCCGCAGCAGGTGCACTTCGACAGGTCGACCGACCGGGCATGGCGCTTGAGTCGGACCTGGAAATTGCCCGGCTGCCCTTCGACGCCCAGCACGTCGGTCAACGTCATCAACTCGATGTCCTTGTGTCGGCCGGCCGCGACCAGCTTCGGCGAGAGGATGCACATTGAGCAGTCGTTGGTCGGGAAGGTCTTGTCGAGCATCGCCATCGTGCCGCCGATGGCCGATGACCGCTCGGCCAGGTAGACCTTGTAGCCCGAGTCGGCAAGGTCGAGAGCAGCCTGCACGCCGCCGATGCCGCCACCGATGACGAGAACCGCGCCGACCTTGCGCTCGCTCATGACCGTATCCCTGCAAGGCAGAACCGGGAGAAGTCAGAATCTGGAAGCGAGATTGCAGAAGCTAGAGCCATGACGGGACTACTCTCGCCTCGCCGCATTGGACTTGGCGGTCAGTATTGACTTCACGATCATGCGGATTAGTTCATCGACCTCGGCGAGCAGCGGGCTGAGAGCACTCACCGATGCCAGGCTTGCGCACTCTAACAGCATCAACCAGTACTGGGTCTCGCGCAGCTCCTTGAGAACGACCTGAAGTTTGTGCACGAAATCAGCCCGGCTCTCAGCTCCCCGGGCTTCTTGGTAGTTGGCGCCGGCTGACGTGGCCGAACGCATGACCTGTCCACCGATGTGCCGCGCCGATTGCGTCCGTGCCAACCGGTCGGTCAGCTTGATGCAACCAGTAGCGAGTATCAACAACCTTTCGCCCAGATTCCCGGGCTTCAGCGTAGCCGGAATCGGCCGTTCTAGCTTCAGTGTTCTAGCTTCTACCATCTGACTTCGACCGGTCTGCTTTCTCTAACGCCTCGACTCCCGGGCCCAAGCGTCGCCGGAGTCCGCCGTTCTAGCTTCAGTGTTCTAGCTTCTACCATCTGACTTCGACCGGTCTGCTCTCTCCAGGGCAGCGAGTTCCGACGGGTACGAGTAACCGTCTTCCACCGCGCACTGCTTGATTGCGTTCATTATCCGACTGATTTGCACTCCCTGCGGGCAGCGGGAGAGGCAACGAAAGTGAGTTGCGCAGATGTCTTTGAACTCATCGGCCAGCGCTTCGTCCCGCAGCCCGAGGTTGACCTTGCGGATGAACCGTCGCGCGTCCTTCTCCGGGTCGAACAGCGCCTCCGGGCAGACCGCGGTGCAGGAGCCGCAGATGAAGCAGGCCGAAACGCTGCCGGCCGCCTTAATTACCTGCTGCTTGAAACCCCGGTCCAGGTCGGCCTGCGTGACCTTGTCCTTGCGGCCCACCGGCCGCTTGCGCTCTTCTTCAGCCATGCGCGCAACCACATCGGCCACTTCGCCGATGTTCACCTTCTGGGGACAGCGGTTCAGGCAGGTCGTGTGGTACGAGCACAGCCAGACGAACTCTGACTTGTAGACTTCGTCCTTCATACCGAGTATCGCCATCCGGATGATGCGTCTCGGGTTGTACTTCTCCTCCAGCTTCCGCACCGGGCAGGAAGCCGAGCATGACCCGCACGACAGGCAGTGCATGAACCCCGTATCGCCATACTTCTCGGCCAGCCGGTTCTTGAACTCGGTGTCGAGGTCGTTGACAAGCAACTCAGGGGAAGAGGGACCAAGGGATCGAGGGATCGAGGGATCGAGTGTCGAACTCGCACGTTCTGTCACTTTATCCCTTTGTCCCTTTGTCTCTCCCATCCCTATTCCTCTCCGACTTTCAGGAATTCCGTCTCGCGGAACGTTGTGAGCGGCAGCGGCTCTTCGAGGCTGCGGCCGGACACGTATTCGAATGCCTGCTGAGCGTTCTGCGACACCTTCTTGAACAGCGTGGCAAGGCCGATGGTCACCGGACACGAGTCCTCGCAGATGCCGCACTGGACGCATGAGGTCATCATGTGGTTCATGCGCGTCAGGTGGAACAGCAGAGTCTCGGAAGGCATCCGGGTCACGCCCTTGCGCAGTGAGACGCGCACGTGTTCGCTGATGTCGCGCTGGAACGTATCAGAGTCAAAGAAGCATTCCCGGCAGTAGCAGACCGGACAGACGTTCATGCAGTTGTGGCAGTTGAGGCAGTCGCTGAAGTACTGCGCGAGCTTCTCCGGCCCCAGCATCGCCTTATCCAGCTCCTCGATGCGCCTGGCCGTACCGGCTTTCCGCTTCGCGCTCAGGTCGGCGAGCGCTGCCTTCCGCCCGGCCGGCTCTTCGGACTCATTCACCTCTACGCCTTCCAGCAGCGCCTTACCCTTGTCAGTGGCAGCCTCAACCCAGAGCTCCTTGTCGGGGTCGAGGCCGATGAAGCCGACGTTCAGGTCATAGACGAGCGGCTTCGGATATTCGCACATCTGGCAGCCCATCCGGAAGTCCACGTTGCCGGCAAAGCCCAACTGCTCACGCACGTGCTTGTTGTCGAAATCCGCGTCCTTGCCTCGGACGTTGCGGAATCCGGCCGCCTTGTACGTACCCGGGCAGTCGACGCCGATGAGCACGAGGCTGTCGGGCATGACCTGCTTCAGCTTCATCAATTCGACCACGGCCCGCAGCTCGCACGACCGCAGGAACAGCCCGACCTTCGCGTTCGGGGATGATTCGCGGGCAATCTCGGCCACGATTGAGGCCGAATTGACGCCCATCGCCGGCATCAGCGGCGCGGCCGCGGCGAGCTTTTCCGGGTTGGAGACAAGCGCCATCGTGGCCGTGCCGGACGCCGAATAGGCCGGGGTCAGAATCGCGGAAAGCCGGTCCTCTTTAAGCCACCTTGCGAACAGGCCGCGGATTGTCCCCTCGGGGTCCTTCGCGTCTACCTTCAGTGTGCCCTTCATGCTCGATTCCCCCATGAATTGGCGACTGACAATTGACAATTGACAATCGGCAATCGGCAATTCCTAACCGTCCCCACTTCTGACTTCACTATTCTGGCTTCTAGCTTCTGACCTCGTCCGTCCGGTGTCCGCGCCATCGTCCGCCTCACACTTCCCACTTCTCTTTGAAGGGACTCGGACCCTTCTTCTGCAGGTGTTCGGTCATCTCGGTAATCGTGTCCGCGAACTTGCGGCCCTCGGCGGCGGAAATCCAGCGCAGCCAGACCCGGTCGGATTCGAGGCCGAGCGACTGCATAACCGAATTGAACAGCACCATCCGGCGGCGGGCCTTGTAGTTGCCTGAGACGTAGTGGCAGTCACCGGGGTGGCAGCCGCCCATGAACACGCCGTCCGCGCCCTCGAGCAGAGCGCGCAGGATGTAGACCGAGTCAACCGCGCCCGAGCACATAACCCGTATCGGCCGCATGTTCGGCGGATACTGCATGCGTGACGTGCCGGCGAGGTCCGCCCCCGCATACGTGCACCAATTACAGAGGAATCCGACAATCTTCGGTTCGTAATCAGCCATCTATTCCGCCTCCATCATAGCGCCGCGTCGACCATCGAGATAACGTTCTTCGCCTCGAAACCTTTGAGTTTGATTGCCTCCGACGGGCAGGCGGCCGCGCACGCGCCGCAGCCCTGGCACAGAACCGCCGCGACCTCGGACTTGCCGGTCTCGGGATTGAGCCGCGCCGCCTCATACTGACATATTTCCTCGCACATGCCGCAGCCCTGGCACCAGCGCGGGTTGACCTCGGCCACGACCGCCTCGGTCGAAAGCTCCTTGCGCGAGATGATTGAGCAGGCGCGCGCCGCGGCCGCGTAGGCCTGCGCCACGGTCTCCGGAATCCGGCGCGGGCTGTGCGCCATCCCGGCCATGAACACGCCGCGGGTCGTGAAGTCCACCGGCCGGAGCTTCATGTGCGCTTCGAGGAAGAAGCCGTCCTCGTTGAGCGGCACCTTAAGCAGTTGCGCCAGTTCGTGGTTCGACTTCGGCGGGACGACCCCGGCCGACAACACCAGCAGGTCGGCATTGATGCCGAGCCGGCGCTGCAGCACCGGGTCATACACCGACACGTGAAGCTTGCCGTCTGCATTCGTCACCTCGGGCTTCGTCTCCGGGTCGAACCGGACGAACATGACGCCGGCCTCCCGTGCATCACGGTACAGCGCTTCCTTGAACCCGTAGGTCCGCATGTCCCGGTACAGAATGTAAACGCTCGTCTTCGGGTTCTGCTGCTTGACCCGGATGGCATTCTTCACCGCCTCGGTACAGCAGACCCGCGAGCACCAGGGATGCTCCTTCTCGCGCGAGCCCACGCACTGGATCATCACAACGTGTTTGAGAGAAGAGGGATCAAGTGAAGAGGGACCGGAAAGAACCTCTTCGAACTCGGTCTGGGTGAGGACACGCGGGTCCTTACCATACAGGAACTCGCTGGGCCGGTACTCCTCGGCGCCGGTCGCGACAACGATGACGCCGTGCTCCAGGACCGTGTCGGACTTGTCGGACGCGTCGCCCGAACCCTCGAACCCCTGAACCCCTGAACCCTTCCTCTTGACCGTCGTCCGGTAGTTCCCGACGTAGCCGGTGACCGCGGTCGGTTCCGCGCCGATGAAGACCTTCACCTTCGGGTGAGCGCGCAGCCGTTCTTCGAGCTGGCGCCGATACGTCCCGATGTCATCGCCGAACTCGTTGTAGCGCAGGCGGAACAGGTTGCCGCCCAGCCGCTCGCTCCTCTCGACGAGGAACGTCTCGAATCCCTGGTCCGCGATTGCCAGCGCCGCGCTCATACCGGCCAGCCCGCCACCAATGACCAGCGCCTTCTGGACGATCGCCTGCGAGGAAGTTTGCAGCGGTCTGAGAAGCCGCGAATTCGCAACCGCCATCCGCACCAGTTCCTCCGCCTTCGCCGTGGCCTCGACCGGTTCCTGCATGTGCACCCACGAACACTGGTCGCGGATGTTGGCCATCGTGAACAAGTGCGGGTTCAGCCCCGCCTCGGCCAGAGTCTCCTGGAACAGCGGCTCATGCGTCCGCGGCGTGCAGGAGGCAACAATGACCCGGTTCAGCTTGTGCTCGTCGATGGCTGTGCGAATCTTCTGCTGCGTATCCTGCGAGCAGGTGAACAGATTCTCGTCGGCATAGGCGACGTTCGGCAAGGTCCGGGCGTATTCGACGACGCTCGGCACCTTCACCACGCCGCCGATGTTGATGCCGCAATTGCAGATGAACACGCCGATGCGCGGCTCCTCGCCCGACACATCACGGAACGGCGGGTATACCTTCGGCCGGACCAGCGTGTTGCGGGCCGGCGCGAGCAGTGATGATACCGCCGATGCCGCGCCGGTCGCCTCGGTCACGGTCTCGGGAATGTCCTTCGGCTCGGTCACCGCCCCGCAGGCGTAGACGCCCGGCCGACTCGTCAGCACCGGCTCGAACCGGTCGGTCTTCACGAACCCCTGCTCGTCGGTCGCCACACCGATGCGCTTTGCCATCTCCACCGCGCGCGGGTTGGCCGCCAGCGCGGTCGAGAGCACGACCATGTCGTAATCCTCAGCCCGCAGCGTTCCCGACTCATCCTCGTACGATATCAGTAGGTCCTCATCCGCTCCGTCACTCTGTCCCTCTGTCCCTTTGTCCCTTTGTCCCTTCCTCTGGACCGCGCTCACCTTGCAGCGCCGGAACTGAATGCCGTACTCGTCCTTGGCCCGGTTGTAATACTTCTCGAAATCCTTGCCGAAACAGCGCATGTCCATATAGTAGACGTGACAGTCAAGGTTGCCGCCGCAGTGCTCGCGCGCGATCACCGCTTCCTTGGTCGCGTACATGCAGCAGACCGACGAACAGTAGAAGTGTTCGGCGTTGCGCGAGCCCACGCACTGAATCCAGGCGACCTTCTTCGGCTGCTTCTGGTCGCTCGGCCGCCGGACGTGTCCCTCGTAGGGCCCGGAAGCGGAAAGGATGCGCTCGAACTCCAGGCTCGTAACCACGTTCGGGTACCGGCCGTACCCGTAGCCGTATTCGCCGGTCGGCTTGTACTCCTTAGACCCAGCCGACAGCACCACCGCGCCGACCTCGATCTCCTCTTCGGAGGCGGTCTGCGAGTGGTCGATTGCTTTCGCTTCGCAGGCGACGACGCACTGGAGGCACTCGGAACAGATGCCGCAGTTCAGGCAGCGCTGCGCCTCGGCGACCGCCTGCTCCTCCGTGAAGCCAATGGCCACCTCATGGAAGTTGCCGGCCCGGTCCGCGACCGGCAGCGATGATTCCGAGGTCCGTTCGCGCCGCTCAATCTTCGCCCGGGCCGCTGCCGACTCGTCGGCCTTGGCCGCTTGCTGCTTCGGCTTCTCCCGGCACTGTGCCAGATCCTGCCGGTTGATGAACCGGTCGATCGAGATGGCAGCCTCGTGCCCGGCGTTCACTGCCTCAATCACCGAGGCCGGACCGGAAACCATGTCGCCGCCGGCGAACACGCCGGACGTGCCCGTCTCGAACGTGAGCTTGTTGACTTTGAACGTACCACCGGGACCACGCTCGTACCCGTCAAACCCGTCGGCGTCGACCGCTTGGCCGATGGCCAGAATCACGGTGTCGGCCGGCACAAGCCCCTCGGTGCAGCCGAACTGCGGGCTGAACCGGCGCGTGTCGTCGAATACCCGAGTGCACTCAATCGTTCGGAGCCCGGTCACCTTTCCATTCTCGCCGGCAATCGCCTGCGGCCCCCACGACGGGTTCAGCTTCACGCCTTCGGCCTGCGCATCGGCGATTTCCCACTCGTGGGCCGGCATCTCCTCGCGGCATTCCAGGCACACCATCGTCACGTCCTCGGCCCCGAGCCGCCGGGCGCACAGCGCTACGTCAACCGCGACGTTGCCGCCACCGATGACCACGACCCGCTTGCCGACTGCCGGCTTCCTCCCGGCGTTGACGTCGTGCAGGAACTCGATGCCGTGCAGTACGCCATCAAGGTTCATCCCGTCAATCTTCAAGGTCCGGCTCTTGCCGCAGCCGAGGGCGACGAACGCGGCAGAGAACCCCTGCCCGAGCAGGTTCTGAACGCCAGAGGTTCCGTTCACCGGGCACTTCAGCTTCAGCTCGACACCCGTATCGATGATGTCCTTGATTTCCCGGTCCAGGGTCTCGCGCGGCAGGCGGTATGCCGGGATGCCCCAGCGCATCATCCCGCCCGGCTGGTCCGCGGCGTCGAACACCGTCACCTTGTAGCCCTTGGCGCGCAGGTCCAGCGCGCAGGTCAGACCAGCCGGCCCGGCGCCGACCACCGCGACCTTCTCCTCGCGTTCCGCGGCCGGCGCTTTGATGACCGGGTAGCTGATGTTGTTCGCGTAAACATGGTCCGCAGCGAACCGCTTCAGGGTCCTTATCGAAACCGGTGACTCGTACTCTTTCCGATTGCACTCCTGCTCGCACGGATGGTGGCAGACGCGACCGCAGATGCCCGGGAACGGCAGGCGGTCCCGCACCAGTTCGTACGCTTCTTTGAACTTCCGCTGCGAGATGAGTGCGACGTAGCCCTGCGCATTGACGCCGGACGGACAGGCCAGCCGACAGGGTGCCTTCTCGTCGTTCTTCTCAATCACCACCGCATTCGGAATCGCCTGCGGGTATAGCTTGTACACGGCGCGGCGAGTGGCCATGCGCTGGTTGTACTCGTCGGGGCAGGCAACCGGGCAGACCTTGGTGCAGTCCATGCAGCCGGTGCACTTATCAAGAAGGACAAACCGCGGCTTCCGGCGTATCTTCGCCCTGAAGTGTCCGGGCTCGCCCTCGAGGCCCAGCAGTTCGCTGTAGTTCACGAGCTCGATGTTCTGGTGGCGGCCGGTGCCGACGAGCTTGGGCGAAAGGATGCACATCGAGCAGTCGTTGGTCGGGAAGGTCTTATCGAGCATCGCCATCACGCCGCCGATGGCCGGCCCCTCGTCAAGCAGGTAGACCTTGAACCCGGCGTCAGCTAGTTCGAGCGCCGACTGAATGCCACCGATGCCGGAGCCGACTACGAGAACAGCGCCGACCGGTCCTTTCCCATTCCCGGTGTCCGTGTTCGTCAGTGCGGCGTCCGTGTTCGTCTTTTCCCCTTAGAACTGGTCCGCCATTTCGAAGATGGCTTTCTTGGTGAAGTTCTTGTGTGTCATGGCTCCGGACGGGCAGGCGACCGCGCAGGCGCCGCAGCCCTCACAGAGCGCCGCGTTCACAGCCGCCTTCTTCCTGGCGGGGTCAACTTTAACCGCATCGTATGCGCAGGTTCGCTCGCAGTAGCCGCAGCCCACGCAGATCTCTTCGTCGACCTCGGCCGTGGTCGGCGAGTGGGTCAGACGCGTGTTCCCGAACATAGCGAGGACCTTGGCGGCCGCGGCCGATGCCTGCGCCACGGTTTCCGGGATGTCTTTTGGCCCCTGTCCGCAACCCGCAAGGAAGAACCCGGCGGTCAGGGTCTCAACCGGCCGCAGCTTCGGGTGCGCCTCCGTCATGAATCCGTGGGCGTCAATCTGGGTCTTCAATTTCCGCGCCAGTGCAACTCCGTCAGGGTTGGCGACGACGGCGGTGGCGAGAACGACCATGTCCGCCTCGAGTTCGACCTTGCGGCCCGCCAGCGTGTCTGACGCCCACACCATCACCTTGTCGCCCTCCCTGAATATCTTGGAGACCTTGCCGCGCAGGTACTGGATGCCGTCGTCGGTCGCGCGCTTGTAGAACTCCTCGAACCCCTTGCCCGGAGTCCGCACGTCGATGTAGCAGATTGTCGCCTGCCCGTCGTGTACCCGGTGCCGGTAGAGTATCGCCTGCTTGGCCGTGTACATGCAGCAGATTTTCGAGCAATAGGGCATGCCGGTCGTAGAATCGCGAGAGCCGGCGCACTGGACGAAGACAATCTTCTTCGGCACCTTTCCGTCCGAAGGGCGTTTCACGTCGCCCGACGTCGGCCCGGAAGCGGAGAGCAGCCGCTCGAAGGCAAGGCCGTCAATCACGTCCGGCACCCGTCCGACACCATATGACCCGAGCTTGGTCGCGTCGAACAACTCGTAGCCGGTCGCGAGCACAATCGCGCCGACTTCCTCTTCAACGAACTTGTCGGTGTCGTCGTAGCGGATGGCGCCGGTCGGGCAAACCTTTGCGCACACGCCACACTTCCCCTTGGTCAGGTAGATGCAGGCCTTGGCGTCAATCACCGGCCGGTTCGGCACGGCCTGCGGCAGCAGCCGGTATATCGCCTTGCCCCGGACCAGCCCGCGCTCGAACCACGATTCGGTCCGCCCCGGGCATTTCTCGAGGCACGCCCCGCAGCCGGTGCAGGTCTTGAAGTCGACGTAGCGTGCCTTCTGCCTGACCTTCACTTTGAAGTTGCCCACGTAGCCGGAAACGCTATCGATTTCCGAGTAGGTCATCAGCCTTATCTTAGGGTGCCGACCGGTCTCGACCGTGCGCGGGGTCAGAATGCACTGGGAGCAGTCCAGCGTCGGGAAGGTCTCGGAAAGCTGGGCCATGTGCCCGCCGATGGAAGGCTCTTTCTCCACCAGCACGACTTCGTACCCGGCGTTGGCGATGTCCAGCGCGGCCTGGATACCGGCAATCCCGGCACCGACCACCAGCGCGCGCTTGTTAATCGGAACGGTGAGCGCCTCAAGCGGCTGGTCATGAACCACCTTGGTCAGCGTTGTCCGGACAATCCCGCACGCCTTGGTCGTCGCCTCGTCCTTGTCCGCGGTGACCCACGCGCACTGCTCGCGGATGTTGGCGATCTCACACAGGTAGGGGTTGAGACCCGCCTCCCCGCAGGCATTGCGGAAAGTGGTTTCGTGCAGTGTCGGTGAACAACAGGCCACGATGACACGGTCCAGCTTGTCGCTCTTGATGGAATCCCGAATCATCTGCTGGCCCGGGTCGGAACAGCAATACTTGTAATCCTTGGTGACAACCACGCCCGACATGGTGCCGACCCGCTCCAGTAGCTCGGGAATCTTCACCACACCCGCGATGTTGATGCCGCAGTGGCAGACGAAGACGCCCACCCTGGGGATTTTCGATTGCCGATTGTCGATTGTCGATTGGGCATCGGCCGGCGGCTGGGTTCCGGTCAATCGGCACTCGTCATTCGGCATTTGTCATTTCCTCTAGAGCAGGCCTTTCGACTTCAAGAACCCGACCGGGTCGCCGGCGTTGTGCTCCAACCCAAGTTCGTCCTGCGCCAGCCCGACCGCCAACCCCAACAACTGGGTGAAGTAGAATACTGGAATTGAGCCGTCGGTCACTGCGCGAAGCTTGTCCAGGTTGTACTGGCACAGGGGGCAAGTCGTGACAATCGCCTCGGCGCCCCAGGCCTTTGCATTGTCCAGTATCTTCTTTGACGCGGACTTAGCCACGTCCCGGCGGTTCACGACCAGGTACCCACCGCAGCATTCCGCCTTGAAATCGAACCGCGTCGGCGCCGCCCCGAGCACGCGCATCAGGTCGTCCATCACCTGTGGGTTCTCCGGGTCGTCGAATTCCAGCACTTCTTTGGGCCGCACGATCAGGCATCCATAATAGGAAGCAACCTTCAGGCCGCCCAGCGGCTTCGTGACCTTCTCTTTGATATTATCCCAGCCAATCTCCTGCTTCAGCACCTCAAGGTAGTGAAGCACCTTAACCGGCCTTTCGTACTTTTCGTCCACGAACGTCTTCAGGCGTTCACTTTCGACCTCGTTGCCTGGCTGGTCCAGACGGTTCTGCACCCGCTTGAGCACATTATGGCAAGCCGCGCAGAGCGTCACGAGCTTGTCCCCCAACTGGCTGGCCTTGGCAAGGTTCCTGACCGGCCCGACTTGGGCAGCCAGGTCGTCACTCGCCGCGTTGTAGATGGCCCCGCAGCAGTTCCATGACGGCATCTCGACCAGCTCAAACCCCACCTTCTCGGCTGCCTTGCGCGCGCAAATGTCCAGGTTCCGCGCTTTGGTGTACAGCGTGCAGCCTGGGTAGTATGTGTACTTTGTCATACCGAGGACTTGCGGAACGCGGCGATGAACGCCTGCTGGGGTATCTCTTCCAGCTCGGGACCCGTCACCGTATCCGGGTCCACCCTGCTCTGCTTGGACCGGAGAACCAGGACGCGGCACGCCTCGGCAATCCGGGCGTAGTCGACCGCCCTCGGGCAGCGGGTGCCGCAGACCAGACAACTCGCGCACATCCATATTCCGTCCGAGTCCAACAGTTCCGGTGCCTCGCCCAACTGCAGCAATCTGACTGCCTTGCTGGGCGGCGGGTCCATGGCTTCACCGATGGGACAACCGGAGGTACAGCAACCGCATTGGTAGCAGTCGCTGACGGTCTGGCCGCTCAACTTCTCAATCTGCTCAAGCAGCTCTGTGGACGAACGGGATGTGGCCATTGGTGGACAAAGATGATAAATCCACCGGCATTCACTGTCAAGCAACCATGGACGCTGCCGCAACAAAACTTGACTTGCCGTGGGCAGCCTCTATATTAATCACGGCTATGACCGACGAAGAATTCTTTGATACACTGCTGGCCGAGTGCATCAAGCGGAATGCATCCGACTTGCACCTGACGGTGGGGCGTCCACCGACGCTCCGCATTGACGGCTACCTCCACCCGGTTGAGCAGTGCCCGGTCCTGACCCCGGAGATGACCGATAGCTTCAAGAACATCGCGACCAAAGACCTGCGACACCTGCGCGCCCAGATTGACAACGGCGGCGGCGGCGACTTCGCCCTGAACTTCCGCAACATGGCCCGGTTCCGTGTGGCCGTGTACAAGCAGAAGGGTTGGTTCGGTATGGCCCTCCGTCTTATCCCGCGCCGCATTCTCTCATTCGAAGAGCTATTCGTGACCTCGCACCTCATCCCACGTATCAAGAACCTGCTCGACCGGCCGCATGGCCTCATCCTCGTGACCGGCCCCACCGGCATGGGCAAGACCACGACGCAGGCGACTTTTGTCGACTACATTCTCGAAAGCCCGCGTCACGTTCTCACTATCGAGGACCCTATCGAGTTCACCCACGACCACAAGAACGGCCTTATCACCCAGCGTGAGGTCGGCGTTGACGTCTCATCCTTCCGTGAAGCGGTCATGAAGGGATTGCGTTCCAACCCGAACGTCATCCTCGTCGCCGAGATTCGAGACCTGGCAACCTCCGAAGCAACCATCTGGGCCGCGGAATCGGGCCACTTGGTCATTGGCACGCTGCACACTACCAACGCGCCCGAAACCATCACACGCTTCATAGACATCTTCCCGCCTGAAATTCGCGACCAGATCCGTATCCAGTTCTCGCTCTCGCTGCTCGCCGTTATCTCCCAGCGCCTCATGCTGAAGGCCGGCGGCAAGGGCCGAGTCGGGTGCTATGAAATCATGATGGCTACGCCCGCGGTGCGTAACCTCATCCGTGAACGCAAGACAGAACACCTGGCATCGGCCATCCAGACCAGCACGTCCGAAGGCAGCATTTCGTTCGACGCCTACCTGGCCGAACTCTACCGTGCGGGCAAGGTTACGTACGAGACTGCCATCGCCTCTGCGTTTGACCCCAAGGGATTCCGCGAACTCGTGGAATTCGGGCAGCGCACCCGCCGCCACTAGCGGCGTTGGACTGACTTTCCGCCTTCATCTTTCGTAGTTTCCATCCCCCACCCCGCCGCCGCTGTTACCTCTGTAGACACAACAACTTAGCTCTGCGCAGCCTCCCGGCGATTCCGGCGTCGCACGGAGTGCAGGGAAGAGCGCGCCACCTCGCGGTCTCGTAACTGCCGACCATTCAACCGGAAAGCACGATTCCGAGACGGGACCGGGGCGGCACACGAACTGCACTTGTACATGATGACACCACCGATGCATTTGATGATGCACGGCCCTGCCCAGCCGACGCCCCAACGGTTTACGGTCACACCGGACCGGCACAATTGAGGGGCGTGTGCGTAGGACGCATACTGACTGACGGCAGGGGGTGGAAAAGAACCCTCAGGCTGACCCCCCGGCGACCTGAGGGTTTGCTATTTCAGCGTGAACTATGAATGGTCAGCGATGAATGGTGATTCGAGCCGTCCCTGTCCGGAACTCGTCACTCGTAACTCGACAATTGCGGTAAGATTACGGCAACTCGCGCCGGGTCCGGGTGATGGCGAGAACCGTCCGGTTCGGCATCGCCTCCCACTGGACCTCGGGCAGGGAATGCAGCGGCTTCGTACTGAAGTACTTTGCCAACCCGCCCTCCCCTGACCACAAGCCCAAAGGCTCCTCGCTGGGGCTGGGGTTCGGAACTTCGACCCCGATCCCTGACTCCTGACCCATGCTCTCTGTCTCCGGCGCGTCTCCGTGCCAGCAGCCGACAAGCAGCATCTCCGCGCACATCAAGCAGAACGACAGCGAATCTTCGTCCTCCAGCGCGGCCATGGCGCTCGCCAGTGATTCTACCGGGGTCTGTTCCTCCAGCTTTCCCAGCAAATAAAGGAAGTATCTTTCGCTCGGGTTCTTGGAATCGGTAATCCGGCCGCCGGTATCAAGCCGGTCCTCGTGCCTCACAATGCCGGAATGGGCGAACGTCCAGGTATGTCCGGTTTCCCGCCTCACGTACGGCTTGAGTTCGCGCGGCGACGCCGGGGTCATGCCGCCGATGCAGACCAGGGCCATGTCGGTACGGAGTTCGTTCAGCTTGCCGAAGTCCGGGTCCTGCGCGCACGGCAGCGCCGACCTGATGGTCTCCAGCCGGTTGCCATAGCAGTAGGCTGCGCCCCACCCGCCGGAATCACAGTCCGTGCCTGCGGCCTCCCGCGTCGCCAAGGCAAGAACGTCCATCTGGAACCTGCCGACCGCGGCAATCAACGTGCTCATCGGCTATAGCCCCATCGCAATCCCGGCCCGCATCGGGCCGATTGTGAACCTCATCTCCCGGTCAAACCCGTACATCTGGGCCGAAACGTAAGCATCGGCCATCGAGAACGCGACCACCGCGCCCGTCCACCAGAGGAATGCGGTCCGGGCCTCCCGATGTCGCACGTAGTCCGCGCTGTCGCTGTGGACATGGTGAAGACTGAAGCGAGACAGGTAGTCGGACGCGGACAGATGTTCTTTGACTACGAAGTATCCCAGCGTCACCTCGGCGGGCGCAATCAACGCCGCCTTCCACCAGTTGCCGGTGTACACCTGCCCGCCGCCGGGCAGGAGAAACGATAGCAGTACCGCGGTGCCGGTCGACCTTGGCGGGCGGTACGGCGTCGAGTTCCGGCCAACGCTCTTCGTCGAATCCGGGACAACCGGCTTCACAGCGCTGTCGGGTAGCGCCGGCTGCTGCGCGGCGGCCAGCCCGGCCAGCAGGAGCATGAACAGGACCGTGCGACCCGGCAACCGCTGGGAATTGCCGATTGCCAATTGCCAATTGTCAATTGTCAGTCGCCAATTCCTGGTCACTGGTTCCTTACGACAATATCAACTCTGGGATTCCCGCTGCGGAAGTCAGGCGCGGCGCCGGCTCCGGCGCGGGGCGAATCGGAGAAGCTCGTGACCCGAATCCGATCCGCAGCCACGCCCCACGCGGCGAGGCGGCGCGCGACCGCTCCCGCTCCGGCCGCGGCATAATCCCAACTGCTCGGATACCTGTCCGCCGTCGCCTGCGGCGCCTGGTTGCCGCCGGCGTGACCGACGACATCAATCACGCTGGTTGACCCCTGGAGCGTCGGGATGTACGTCCGCAGCAGCGACTCAGCCGAAGGTGCGACCTTGAAGTCCTGCGCCCCACCGAACAGCTCATCGAACGAGAACGACACGCTGAACGCCGTGTCCCACTGCGTCTGCACGGTCTTCAAACTATCGCTCATCTCCTGAAGCTGACCTATCCACATGGTGATTTCGTTCTGCTGCCGGACAATCCGGTCGGCGCGCGGTATGTAGACGAGGTTGTAGAACAGCAGGAAGAACACGGCGAGCGCCAGAAACAGAATCCAGCCGAAGCTCGAAAGGAAGGACTTCATGTCAGGATTCTAGCAACAAAGTACGAAGATACAAAGTGTAAAGCGGAAATGTCAAAGTCGAACCCCGGACTCCCCTTCCCCGACGCCTTCGTCATTTTCCATTTCCCCTTCTCCCCTTGGCGCTCTTGGCGGTTCAATCTCCGGTCCTCACGCCCATGACTCCAACTGCTTCTTC
Organism: Caldifarciminota bacterium; assembly: GCA_903908785.1. Lineage (GTDB taxonomy): Bacteria > Hydrothermota > Tepidihabitantia > Tepidihabitantales > Tepidihabitantaceae > UBA2258. The sequence continues at coordinate 16,941 of CAIVTL010000065.1, forward strand.
AGCCGCTCCAGCTTGCTTGCGAATTCGGCCCGGCGCTCGCGCTCGCCCTCGACCACCTCCGGCTTGGCCCGTGCCGCGAAATCGGGATTGGCGAACTTGGAATCAATCCCGGCAATCAACTTCTCCAGGTTCGCAATCTCCTTCTTCATCCGGTCGAGTTCCTTCTCGACGTCAACGACACCGGCAAGAGGCACGTACGCCTCGCAGCCGGGCAGCACCGCGATTGAAGATTTCTCCGGCCGTTTCCCGCCGAACTCGAGCCCCGAGACGCCGGCGAGCTCGCGAACCAGCCCTTCGCTCTTCCTCAAGAACTCCAGGAGCCCGGCGTCGGCCGAGTTCACAATGCAGCGTACCTCGGTCTTGGCCGGCACTTCCATCTCGGCGCGGATATTCCGGACTGCGACAATCATCTCGCGCATCGTCTCGACGTACGCGATGCCGCGGTCGTCGACCGGTATCGGTTCCGGCCACCGGGACTGCATGATGGAAAGGGATGGAGGGATCAAGGGATCGAGGGATCGAGTGTCCGCCACTTTGTCCCTTTGTCCCTCTGTCCCTTCATCCCTTCCGAATCCCAGCCTCTGCCACAGCTCCTCGGTGATGAACGGCATGAACGGGTGCAGCAACTGCAGGGTGCCGCGCAGAACGTGGTACAGGGTCCAGCGGCAGGCCGCATCGTCAGCCTTGAGTCGGAGCTTGGCGAACTCCAGGTACCAGTCGCAGAGCTCGTGCCAGAAGAACTCGTACAGCCTCGACGCGACCGCCGAATAGGCGCACGCGTCCAGGCCATCGGTAACCGTCTCACGCACCGCGTTAAACCTACTCACAATCCACTTGTCCGCAGCCTGCAACTCCCCGTTTGGGATTTGGGATTTGGAGTTTGGGGTTTCCCGCTGGCCGCCGGCGATAGCCGGTGCGACCAAGCGGGCTGCGTTCCAGACCTTGTTCGTGAAGTTCCGTCCGAACTCGAACCGCTTCTCGCTCAGCCGGTAGCTCTGGGACTGGCTTTCGAGATAGGCAAGAGTGAACCGCACCGCATCGGTGCCGTACTTCTGGAACATGTCCACCGGGTCGATGCCGATGCCCTTGGACCGGCTCATCCGCTCGCCCGACTCGACGAGGATAAACGAATGGAAATAGACGCGCGAGAATGGGATGTCGCCGACGAACTTGAGCCCGGAGAAAATCATCCGCGCCACCCACAGAAAGATGATGTCCGGCGCGGTCGAAAGGAAGTCGGTCGGGTAGAACTTGGCGAGGTCCGGCGTCTTCTCCGGCCAGCCCAGCGTCGAGAACGGCCAGAGCGCGGAAGAGAACCATGTGTCGAGGATGTCCTCGTCCTGCCTCAGGCTCTTCGAATGGCACTTCGGGCATTCGGTCGGGTCCTGGCGCGCGACGACTATCTCCCCGCAGTCGCAATACCAGACCGGGATGCGGTGACCCCACCAGAGCTGACGCGAGATGCACCAGTCGCGGATGTTGTACATCCAATCGAGATACACCTTGTTCCAGCGCTCGGGGATGAGCTTCACCCGGCCCGATTCCACGACTTCGATTGCCGGTTTGGCCAGCTCCTGCATCCGGACAAACCACTGCTCGGAAACCAACGGCTCAACCACGGTCCCGCACCGCTCGCAGGTGCTCGCGCTCAACTTATACGGCTCAATCTTGCCCAGCCAGCCGGCAGCCTCGAGATCGGCGACCACGCGGCGGCGCGCCTCGGGCACGTCGAGCCCGCGATAACGCTGCGGCACATTTTGGTTGAGGCGTGCATCTTGATCGAGCACCGACACCACCTCAAGCC
>CAIVTL010000066.1 GCA_903908785.1 Caldifarciminota bacterium
CCGCATCCTCGACACCCTGCGCGCCGAGATGAACGTGCCGGTCTGGCATGACGACCAGCAGGGCACGGCCGCTGTCACCTACGCCGGGCTGGTCAACGCACTCAAGTTCGTGGGCAAGGACATCAAGAAGGTGAAGGTCGCGATGCTCGGCGCCGGCGCCGCGAACATCGCCATCGCCCGCGTATGCATCACGGGCGGCGTCACGCCGGCCAACATCATCATGTGCGACTCCAAGGGCACCCTGCACAAGGGTCGGACCGAGTTGCAGCAGGAGTTCAAGGAGAAGTGGCACATGGCCGAGATATCGAACGCGGAAAACGTCAAAGGCACGATAGTCGACGCGATGAAAGGCGCGGACGTTCTCATCGCGCTATCGAAACCGGGCCCGGACACGGTGAAGCCGGAGTGGATAAAGAGCATGGCCAAGGACGCTGTCGTCTTTGTCTGTGCCAACCCGATTCCGGAAATCTGGCCGTGGGATGCCATCGAAGCGGGTGCGCGCGTGGTCGCGACCGGCCGCTCCGACTTCCCGAACCAGGTCAACAACTCCATCGGGTTCCCGGGCATCTTCCGCGGCACGCTCGACGTCCAGGCCAAGACCATAACCGACGAGATGTGCATCGCCGCCGCGCTCGAACTGGCCAAGGTCGCCGAGGACCGCGGCCTGCGCGCAGACTACATCGTCCCGACCATGGACGACTGGGAAGTATTCCCGCGCGAAGCCACGGCCGTCGGCATGAAGGCCATCGAACAGGGTGTCGCCCGCATCATCATGACCCGCGACGAACTGCTGAAGAAGGCGACCGCCACCATCAAGCAGGCCCGCGAGTTGACGCAGTGGATGATGAAAGACGGCTTCATCCCGGCTCCGCCCGCGTCCTGAGCGACAGCCGATAACAGTGCGGGGCGGCCTGAAAGCCGCCCCGCTTCCTTTTGGCATAGGTCCTATAGGCCCTATCGGCCCTGTTCCTAATCCTCCGGCACTTCGTAGTTCGGGGCTTCCTTGGTGATGGTTACATCGTGCGGGTGGCTCTCGCGCAGGCCGGCGCCGGTAATCTTCACGAACTTCGCCTTGCGCCGGAACTCGGGCAGGCTCGCCGCCCCGCAGAAGCCCATCGACGCGCGCAGGCCGCCATCGAGCTGGAATAGCACGTCCCTGACGCTGCCCCGGTAGGGCACGCGCCCGACGATTCCTTCCGGCACGAGTTTGGCCTGGCCTTCCTGGAAGTACCTGTCAGCCGAACCCTTTTTCATCGCGTCGAGCGAACCCATGCCCCGGTAGACCTTGTACCGCCGGCCTTCGAGCAGCACGTCCTCGCCCGGACTCTCGTCGGTCCCGGCCAGCAGGTTGCCCATCATCACTGTGCCCGCGCCCGCGGCCAGCGCCTTGGCAACGTCCCCGGAGTAACGGACCCCGCCGTCGGCAATCACCGGAATCCGCCTCGACTTCAAGGCAGCCGAGCACTCCATCACTGCCGACAGTTGCGGCACGCCCACGCCGGCGACAATCCGCGTCGTGCAGATTGAGCCCGGCCCGACCCCGACCTTCACCGCATCGCACCCGGCCTCGGCCAAAGCCAGCGCCCCATCGGCGGTGCCGACGTTCCCGGCAACCAGTTGCAGCCTCGGGTACTTCTTCCGTAACTGCCTTGCCGTCTCAATCACCTTGTCCTGATGGCCATGAGCCGTGTCGATAACGATGGCGTCAACCTCGACGCCGACCAGTGCCTCCGCTCGCGCGAACGCATCCCGGCCCACGCCGACCGCGGCCGCGACCTTGAGCCGGCGCAGCGAGTCGAGCGTCGCGTTCGGGTTCTCCACGCGCTTCAGAATGTCCCGCGTCGTAATCAACCCCTTGAGCCGACGCTGGCGGTCGACTATCGGCAGCTTCTCGACCCGGTGCTTCCGAAGTATCTCACGCGCCCGCCTGAGCGTCGTGCCCTCGGGCGCGGTCACCAGCCCTTCGGCCGTCATCACCCTTGCGACCGGCACCTTCCAGTCGTCCTGGAACAGCAGGTCGCGCTTGGTCAGGATACCGACCAGCCGGGTCTTCGCGTCAACCACCGGCAGCCCGGAAATCCCATACTGCGCCATCAACTCCCGCGCCTCGCCGATTGTCTTATCCGGGGTAATCGCTATCGGCTCGGCAATCATACTGCTCTCGGCGCGCTTCACCCGGGCGACCTCGGCGGCCTGGTCATCAACCGACAGGTTCTTGTGCACCACGCCGATGCCACCGGACTGGGCCATGGCAATCGCCATCCGCGACTCGGTCACAGTGTCCATCGCCGCACTGACGAGCGGCAACTTCAACGAGATGCCTCTCGTGAACCACGAATCGGTATTGACCTCAGCCGGCAGAACGCTCGACTTCTGCGGCAGCAGCAAGACATCATCGAACGTCAAAGATTCTCTGATACTCACAGGGGCCTCCTCTCAAACGGGTCCATCTGCCCCGAAAACAGAACCGCCCCTCTCCAAGGGCGGCACAATGCTCACGAAACAGGTTACGGACTGGCTTACCATGGCAGATTCTACTCGCAGCGAGACCCCGGTCAAGTCTCGGCTGGCGGGATAGAATGGCAACGCCGCCCGTGGGGACGGAGCGTTGTCCGGTTCCGGTCGGGCGGCGCGGCTAGACTACTTGAATTTCTTCTGCAAAGTCTGGACCCGGGCGAGTTCGACCTTAACATCCTCGCCCTTTTCGCCTTCCGGTTTGCCTTTGAGCAATTGCTGGTACACGGCTTCGGCTTTGTCATAGGCGTTGGCATTGCGGTAGGCCCGGCCTGCGGCCATCATGGCGTCGTAGGCCAGCGGTGACTTGGGCCACCGGTGCTGGACCGCCTCATACGCCTTAGCGGCAGCGAGATTGTCCCCGGCCTGCTCTTCGCAGTTGCCGATGCCGAACTGCGCGGCCGGGCTCAAGAGCGGGTCGTTCTTCACGCGGCCGAGGAAGGTCGCAAATTCCTGCTTGGCCTCGGGCGTCCGGTTCGTGTTGTAGTAGATGCTCCCAAGGTAGTAGTGCGCCTTGGCCCCGACGAAATCACGGCCGAAGCGCGTGACGACGTCTTTGAATGCCGGCTCGGCCTGCTGGAGGTTGTTGGTCGAGTAGATGCCGATGGCCTGGGTGAAAGAAATCTCAGCCTGGGAGTTCACCCCGGTGCTCCGGTTCTGCAGCAACAGGATGGCGACGACGATGACGGCGACCGCCGCCGCCGCGCCAATCCAGACCCGCTGCCGGTCACGGTAGTAGAACTCGAGCGACTTCTCGACGAACTTCTGGAACCGGTCTTCTTTCAGGTCCCGCTTGCTGACGTAATGCTTGCCTTTGAAGCGCATGATGTCCTTTTCATTCTACCCCTGAGGCGATTCGAACGCCTGACCTACGGTTTAGGAAACCGTCGCTCTATCCACCTGAGCTACAGGGGCATGGATGCCGATTATAGAAGATGCTACCACCAAGTCAAGGAAACGGCCCAGACCCGGCAATCGGTACGGGAGTTTGCCACTAGGTACGCCTAGAACGGAGTCGAAGGATGGCGAGCATAAGGACAAAGTGGTAAGGACAAAGGACTAAGCAACAGGGAAAGGACGAAATGGAAAGGCCGAGTCGGGTTCGGCCTTAACACTTTCCCTTTGCTTTGTCCTTTGGACTTTGTCCTTTGTACTTCTCCCGCTGGTATTTCTTCAGCCGGACTCAGCGCAGGCCCGGTGTCTCAATCGCGGCTCTCACCCCGGTCCCCTGACAACCAAGACCATTTGACCGCCGCCGGGCTTTCGTGTATTGTCAATGGCCGTAAGCATAAGGAGATTTCATGCGAATCATTGCCTCTGTCCTGTTCCTGTCCGTCGTCGCTCTTGCCATGCCGCCGCGGCCTGGCGTGCAGGAGGGCACGAACAGCCCGCTGCCGGTCTACCCGGCCGGAATCGAAGTCGCTGGGCCAAATCGGCTCAAGAGCTACTCCGACCTGGAAACGGTCACCATCCTGATGCAGTTCCCGGACAACCGCGCCGACACCACGAAACGCTCTCCGGCCCGGTTCGACTCGATGCTATACTCGACCGGAGTCTACAACGGTGTTCCTTATCGTGTTGGCAGTCTTAACGACTACTGGCTGGAGTGCTCGTATGGCGACTATCACGTACGCGGCGGAATCGGCGGCGGCCACTGGTTCATGTCCACGTACAACTACTCCCGCTACTACGACAGTAACTACCTGCTCGGGACCGGCCAGCAACTTGCCGCCGAGAACATGGAGCAGGTTGACGCCTACGTTGACTTCAGCGTATTCGACCTGAACGGCGACGGCCACATCCCGGCTCTCTTCATGGTCCATGCCGGGGCCGACGGCTCGGACAACGGCAACGTCAACTGCCTGTGGTCTCATGCCATTCCGTGGTTCGACTACCAGACCAACGACGGCGTGATTATTGACGGCGTTACCAACGTGCCCGAATACGCCATGGTCACCGAAGCCCGCGATACGACGATGTGCTGCATCGCGGTGATGTGCCACGAGATGGGCCACCTCGTCGGCCTGCCTGACCTGTACGACGGCGGACGCGATGACTGGGGCCCGGGATACTGGAGCCTGATGTCATACGGCGCGTGGGGCGCGGGCGGCAATACGCCGTGGAGCCCGTCGCACCCGGATGCGTGGTGCCTGAATGAGGCCGGGTTTGTTACGCCCACGCTAGTGACAACCAACCTGTACAACGTCCACATCCCGCCGGTGGAAGATGTGCCAAACGTGTACAAGGTCTGGCGCAATGGCACCAACCGCGACACCTGCTTCTATCTGGAGAACCGTGAGCACAAGGGCTTCGACACCCCGCTTCCCGGCGCCGGCCTCGCCATCTGGCATATCGACCCGGCACAGGGCAGCATGTGGAACTACGTCGACCTTGAGGAAGACTCAACTTTCCATCTTGACCACGGGTTCGGGTATCGCCCCGACCCGCACGTCTATCATCCCGAGATGGGCGACACGTCCGACGTACTCCCGGGTAACTGGAATCGGGTCGCGTTTGATTCCACGACCAAGCCCTCGAGCAAGGACCGCCTCAACCACTCGACCGGGGTCTGCGTCCGCAACATCATTCTTCAGGGCGACACCGTCATTTGCGACATCATCGTCAGGCCCGAATCAACGGGCGTCTCCGAGCGCTCGACGCCGGACGCTCGACGCCAGACGCTTCAAGCTGCGCCGAACCCGTTCTCGCGTCAGGTACACCTGACCGTCGCGCCGGCGGGCGCGGGCGAGGCCAGGATGTACTCGTCCGCGGGCACGCTGGTCTGGCAGGCCCGAATCCCGGCGTCCGGTGAGTTAGCTTGGGACGGCATGAGCAACTCCGGCACGCGGCTACCCGAAGGCGTATATCTCGTGCAGGTCTCCGGCGCGGCAACCGCGCCCACCAAGGTGGTCCTGAACCGGTAGCTTCGAGTTGCCAGCCACCAGTTGCCAGTGGTTGGAGTCTGCACTTCTGCCTTCTGGTCTCTGATTTCTGAATTCTGACTTCGCCCGGTCCGATGAACTCCTGCCTGCCTTGACTTTGCCCGCTGCCGCCCTATCCTTTGCTCGACAGTCATTGGGGCATCGTCTAACTGGCAGGACGGCTGGCTCTGGACCAGCTGGTTGGGGTTCAAATCCCTATGCCCCAGTTCCCATTGACCTGACGCCATCCGGTTTCCGGATGGCGTCTTTGTTTGGTGACCGGGACCGCTACTCCCGGCCGGCCCCGAGTGACTCCAGCAACTCCAGAGCTGCGGGCCGGTCATCAAGTGCGAACTCGGCCGGGTCGGTCGGCTGAGCGGTCGCCAGCAGGGCCTCCAGTTCGCCTCGGGCCTCGCTCCAGCGCTGCCGACTCACACAAACACGTGCCAGCTCCAGCCGGATGAGCGTGTAGTTCGGGTCGGCCGCCAGACCATGACGAAGGTACTCCTCGGCCCGGTTCAGGCTGCCGCCCAGCAGGAACGGCAACTCTGCGTAGAGCCGGCCCAGCGCATACCAAGCGAGCGCGTAGCCGGAATCAAGCTCAAGCACTCGCTGATACTCCTGCTTCAGGTCGCCAATCATATAGGCGGAACTGAATACGCCATCTAGCTGGCCAATCTTGCCTTGAGCCGTCGCCCACCACATGTGGCCGTCCGGGTTCTCCGGATTCCGGCACCTCAGGGTGTCGGCCACCGCCCTCGCCTTGACGTACCAGCCCCGTTTCTCTTTCCGGCCCGGCGCCTCGTCGCCAAGCTGCAATAGCACCTTCACCCAGAGACAGAGCCCGGTCTCATTGTCCGGCTCGCGCTGCCGGACGTCGGCGACGATTGCCCGTGCCGAATCGAACCACGTCTGGTTCAGATGTTGGTGGAGCAGAAGGTAGGAGGCCCGCTCACAGGCCAAGTCTGCGCCGGGAGCCGCGGACGCCCGCAGGGCCAGCAGGAGCGACAGAATCAAGCTCATAGCACGGCCGGTACTCCCGTATCCGGCAGCTCAAGCTGCAGCCTTCCGGTTGCGACGAACCACTCAATCGAGTTCCGGACGGTCTCTCCCAGCGGGCGGTGCACATACCCCAGCTCACGGACGGCCTTCGCGCTGCTCATCAGGCAGTTCGACGCCAGTACTCGCAGCGAGTAGCTGGTGAACCGGGGGCGGGCATGCTTGAGCCGGTAGTATGCGGGCGCGAACCGGGCGGCCAGTCGGGCGAGCCAGAATGGTATTCTGCGCGCCCTCGCCGTCACGCCGGTGGTCCGCTCAAGCAGAGCGAGCAGACTCTGCAGCGAAATCATCTCGCCGGAAAGGATGTAGCCCTCCCCGCTTCGCCCCTTCTCTGCCGCCGACAGCAGTCCCGCGACCACGTCCCGCACGTCAACGAAGTCGTAAGCGCCGTCAACGTACGCCTTCAAGCGGCCGCGGGCGAAGTCCAGAAACAAGTGTCCCATTTCGGAAAGCCGGAAGTCGTATGGGCCGATGATACCGGAAGGAAACACCATGACC
>CAIVTL010000067.1 GCA_903908785.1 Caldifarciminota bacterium
AGTCTGCTGCTACAACTGACTTTTCTCCTGCTTCTCGTGCCGAATCTCATCGGCGAGGTGAAACGGCGACAATGCTTCGGCCGCACCGCGTTTGCTCGGGGTCGCGTGCCCCAGACCCCCGGTTTCCGGCCGGACTTCTAGCAGGCTTTACAGTCACTGACTCCGGCACCCCGGCCTATGTCTCAGGCATCACCGAGCTTGACAGCAGGCCGGTTAAGCTGAGAATAGCTTAGGAGTTCTGCTTGAACCTGACACGGTTTGTCCTGATGCTCGCCGCGCTGGCGCAGATGGCCGGCGCGGGCATGATGGACCAGGTGTTGGTCCGAGACTCGCTGGCACGGGTACACCCACGACTGAGGAGTCGCTGGCTGAGCGAGAGGGGCATCAAGTTGCCCGATTACTTCGAGCCAAGAGCGCCGGAGAGCGATGGAATCCAGATGCTTGGCAAGTGGGGCAGGGGGCCGTCCTACGAGGTTACCGGCCGGGACTCGCTGGTTTTCCTCTCGCTTGGCAGCGAGGTCGCCATCATCAACTTTGCCGATCCCGATAGCCCTGAGGTCCTGTCCGAACCGCAGGCGATGGGCTTGGTGACGCAGGCCGCAGTCTGGGACTCATTCCTGTACATCGGCGCGTTCACGGGTGCGGCGGGCATCGAGATATGGAACATCGCAGACCCGCGCAATCCCATCTTCCGCAACCGCGTACTCACTCGGCTGACCGACTTCTGCACCAAGGACAGCTTCGCATACGTGACCCAGCGGAGCAGCTCGCCCTCCCACGATACGTTCAAGGTCTACAACCTGGCTCATCCGGACAGCCCGCAGCTTGTCGGGTTCTGCCGGGACAGCGGGCAGGCGGTCACGGTTTCCGGCAACACCGTCATCCTGGGCGACTGGTACAACCTCTTCGCGCTGGACGTGTCCGACCCTGCGAATCCGCACCGTGTCGGCCAGTATCCCGGCTTCGCTCTGAGCGTGGCGGCCAGAGGCAATATCTGCTGCGCGGCGTTCAACTGGAACACGGATACGGACTATTTCCGGTTCGAGGTTCTGGATATCTCGAACCCGGCCTCGATTATACGGCTTGGCTACCTGGATAACATCGGCGGCTACGACATTCACCTGGACCGGTCGCTCGCCTACGTCTCCGGCTTCTACACCGACTTTGAGTTCGCGATCGTCAGCATGACCGACAGCACGCACCCGGCCTTGCTGGGTGGCTGCACGACGCCCGGCTGGAACTTCGGAGTCTGGGCCGATTCGGCTCGCTCGCTCGCGCTGGTGGCAGACAACTGGGAAGGCCTGAAGGTCATCAACACCAGCGACCTCGGTCAGCCAGTGATAGACACGGCCGTGCTTCCAGCCGGACAAGTGGATGACATCTCGGTTGATGGAAACACCGCCTGCATCTCGGGGGATATGATTGGTCTGAAGGTACTCGACGTGACCAACCCAGCCCTTCCCGTTGAGCTGTCGGGTCTCGACACCACCGGGCAGGCCCCACAATCGGGGGCGGTGGCGGTCCGTGACTCATTCGCATTTGTCGCGTGGACACCGTTCCCGACGTTCAGGTCGGTTGACATTACCGACCGTGCGCGGCCATACTTCACTGGCGGCTGCAACGCCGGCAACCCATCGGACATGGTCCTGCGCGACTCATTCGCGTACGTTGCCGCCGTCCGGCTGTTCTCCGTCGTCAACCTTGCCCGGCCGCGCCAGCCGACGCTGGTTGGGAGTTGCACGAGCACCGACGGAGTGTTGTTCGGGTTGGTGGTGCAGGACTCGTTGGCCTATGAAGTCAGTGCGTTCGGGCTTTGGATAATCAGTGTATCCAACCCGGATTCGCCGTTCGTGGTGAGTTCAACCCAAGACAGGTTGACCGCTGCCGGCCTGGCAGTCAGAGATACGTTTGCCCTCATCCCGAACTCGCACGAGTCGTTGTGGGTGTACAGTGTCGCGAACGCATCGGAACCGTATCCGCTGGCAGCGCTACAACTGAGGTCACGCGGATACGACATCGTACTGGTCGACACACTGGCCTGGGTGGGCGAGGTCTCGGGCATGGAGATCCTCAGCAT